>CALBHI010000261.1 GCA_937894535.1 uncultured Verrucomicrobiota bacterium | reverse complement strand
TAAAACGGCTCGGGCGTAAAGGCTGCCTCAAACCCGCGTGTCATCCATAAGATCAACGGTTGCCCTTCCGGAATCAGCATCGCCTCGTAGTCGGGAAATGCATCGAGCAAGGTGCGTCCCTTGTCCGGACCGGCGATGTACAAGGACTGGGCCAGGGCGTAGGCCTTGATCGCCAACGGACCAATCACCACCGCCAGCCGGTTGTCGGTTGCGGGCAGTCCATTGCGCGGGTCGATCACGATCGGTGCGCCGGGATTGCTCGCGGCGCTGTGCACCATGGCCAGGCTGGCCACATGGCTGAGGTCCACGACGCCAACCAGCGGATGCGCCGACAAACCGCGCGCCATGATTGGAACAACGGGTGGCTGGTCGACCGGGAAACGCCCGTCGCGCCGCGCAAAATAGGGCAACGTGGCCAACAGGGCCGCCTCTCCATGTTTGCGCCGCTCGACGACCGCCATATCGAGGGCGTAGGCGAGCGCATAATGGCCCGGGGAAACCGCGACGCCGGCCTGGGTCAGGGCCACCCCGCCATTCTCGGAGATTTCGATGTGTTTCATGCCCGATTTCTCCAGCACGCGCAGCCGCACCCCTTCGGTCGGGATGCCGGCCTCCCATAACGCGGCCAGTTGTCCGGTCGTGATGTCGAAAATGCCATCGGTCAGTTCGTGGTAGTGCCGCGCCAGATCCAAGGCGCGGAACAACGTCCGGGATACCGGAAGCCGCACCGACCCGCCGACGCGGTTGAACTTCGCCAACTCCCCGTCGGGATTCTGCGGATCGAGCAGGGTGGTCACGTCGCTCATCGTGCGACCGATCACGGTTACCGCATTGCCGAGTACATCGCTATCGCTCCGCGCCACCTGGACCGTTCCCGTGTACCCGGCAACCACCAGCGGGGCGCTGGTCGTGACCGGACCACCGCAACCCGCCGCCGCCACGAGCAGCAAGGCCATCGTTGCGACGCGCAACAGGGATGCGCCTCCGTTAAGCATCGTCGGCCCGGTAATAATACGCTTCGGTGAATACATGGTCCCTCGGCACCTGGCGTTCCGCCAGAATCTCCTGCATCTCGTAAATCATCTCGTTGGCCCCGCACAAGTAAAAGTGGCTGCCGGCAGGAAAATCCATCCGTCGGGCCAGCGCGGTAACCCGCCCGTGGAAAACGCCCGCGGCCTCCGGCTCCAGCGTGATGCACGGCCGGTAGTCGTGGGCGGTAAACTCCGTGCGGTAGAAGAGGTCTTCCGTTCGGCGTACGCCGTGGACCAGCGTCATGCGCAACGAGGGAAACGAGCGCGTGTAGGCGCGGAACGGGGCGACCCCGGTCCCGGTCGCGAAGAAATAAACCGGCCGCGCCGGATCCCGCAGCACGAACTCACCATACGGCCCGGAAACCCCGATCCGGTCGCCCGGCCGCAACGCGGCAAGTTGCGGTGTGAGCAGGCCCGTCGGGATAAGCCGGAACAACACGGTCAGGTGTTCGTCGTGGATGCCCGAACACACCGTGTAGCTGCGGTCCTCGAAATGGTTGCGTCCGTGCAGCACCACCAGCTGGCCGGGGGCGAAATCCAGGTTTTCCCTTTCCAGCAGCAGGGCAAAGCCGGTGGAGGAGAGTTGCTGCAGGGCCACCACCCGGGCCTCCCAGCGGCGTGGCGTGGTCATGCCGGCTCCCCGAACAAACCGAGCAACGCTTCGGGCCGGTCCGCGAGCAGCCGCGCCCCATGGTCGATCAGCTCCTCCCGCGGACGGAATCCCCAGGTCACCCCGGCGGGAAACATCCCGGCCGCCGTCGCGGTCTGCATGTCCGTCGCGGTGTCGCCGACGAAGACACACTGCTCCGGCGCCAACAACATGCCGGCCGCGATGGCCAGCGCCGCCGTCGGATCGGGCTTCTTGGGCACGTCTTCCTTCTGCCCGGCCACGGCGATAAACGGAATGTCCGGGAAGAAAGACTCCACGCACCGGCAGGTCACCGCATCCGGTTTGTTCGACAGGACCCCGAGCGGGATGCCCCGCGCCACCAGGGTTCGCAGCAGTTCGGAAATGCCCGGGTAGGGCCGCGTATGCACCCGCCAGTTTTTCCCGTAATCCGAGCGGTAGGCGACGAGGAAATCCGCCACCGTGCGCTCATCCCGGTGATCCGGAGGCAAGGCCCGCTGGACCAATTGTTTGACGCCGTCGCCGACAAAGTAGTTGTACTTCTCCATCGCATGTGCCGGATATCCCATCGCTTCCAGCGTGCGGTTCATCGCCTCGCCGATGTCGCGCAACGAGTCGATCAAGGTGCCATCCAGATCAAAGATCGCCGCCTTATGCATGCTTACCGCCATCCCTTCACCATCACGTGCCGGTCACTGATCGCCTCGACCGACAGGTGGCCCAGTCCCGCCTCGCGCAGTTGATCAGCAACCTCGCTGACCGTAAACGCCGCCAGCAGGGAGTTGAAAAAGTCGCGCTGCAACACCTCCGGTTCGCCGCCGACATGGTGCCGTTGCAGGGCCGCCGCCTCCTCGCGGCTGCCGGGCCGCATCAAGTCGATCACGAACACCGGCGCCCCCGGCCGGGTGAACGCGGCGATGGCGTTCCACAATACCATCGGATCGTGCAGGTGATGCAACAGGCTGTTGCTGATCGCGGCATCGTAGTCGCGGCGAGGAGGCTGTTCCTGCGGCAACCGCACCTTGTGCAGGCGCACGCTGGCGTTGAAGTGCGGGTCGTGGGCGAACACGCACCGGCCTGCGGCCAGCATCGCCTCCGCGCCATCGATGCCATCGACGGTCACCTCCGGGTAGGCCCGCGCAAACCGCACCGCGATGTCACCCGGACCGCATCCGAGATCGAGCACCTGGCCTTCGCCGGGCCATTCGGGGAACGAGGCCCGGAAGAGTTCGATGAACCGGGCGTGTGGCGCCTCGAAATCGGCGTGCGCATAGGCCATGGCCTGACCGGCCTCGTCCATCAGTTCGGGTTCTGGTATCCGTTGCATCCTGCGATGTATAGGGACATCCGGCGTGCGGGTCAACGGGGCAACCGTCCGTCCGATGCAGACCGTTTGTTTTTCCGGAACGGGTGCGGTATGCTGCCTCCCCATGAACCGGATCATCGAACAGCAGTTCCAGGTGCGATACCACTACCCCGTGGTGTTCACCTGTGATGTGACCGATCCGGCGAATCCCTCCTTGCGCGATGTACTGCGGCGTGGCACGGCTGGTCCGGAACCGGTCCGGTTGGTCGCCGTGATCGATGCCGGGGTGGCGAAGGCCTTTCCTTCGCTGGGTGAACGAATCGCCGCCTACCTCCGCCACCACCTGGCCGATGCCCTGCTCGCCGACGATCCCGTGATCGTCCCTGGCGGTGAACCCCTGAAATCGAACCGGCCCGCCGTGGAGGCCTTGATCCGCCGGTTCGCCGATGCCCGCCTGGACCGCCACGCCTTCGTGCTGGCCATCGGCGGCGGGGCCGTGCTGGATGCGGTCGGCTACGCCGCCTCGCTGGTCCACCGCGGCGTGCGGCTGGTCCGGTTGCCCACCACCGTGTTGTCGCAGAACGACGGCGGGGTGGGGGTCAAGACCGCGATCAACGATCCCGCCGGGAAAAACTACCTCGGCACCTTTGCCCCGCCGTTCGCGGTGATCAACGACCGGCAATTCCTCGCCGCGTTGCCCGACGCCGAGTGGCGCGCCGGCATCGCCGAGGCCTTCAAGGTGGCGATGATCAAGGATGCCGCTTTTTTCCACTGGCTGGTTGAACAGGCCGCCGCGCTCGCCGCCCGCGATGTCGATGCCATGGATGCCTTGATCTACCGCTGCGCCGCATTGCACCTTCAGCATATCCGCGAAAGCGGCGACCCTTTTGAATTCGGCCGGGCCCGCCCCCTCGATTTCGGCCATTGGTCGGCCCATCAACTCGAACGCATGACCGGTTACCGCCTCGGCCACGGTGCCGCGGTGGCCATCGGCATCCTGCTCGACACGGAATACGCCGTACGCATCGGCCGGCTTCCGCAGGCTGCCGCCGATGCCCTGCACGACGGCCTCACCGCGGCGGGGTTCGCCCTCTGGGATGCCGCCCTCGCGCGCCGCCTGCCCGACGGACGCCTCGAAGTGCTGCTCGGCCTCGCCGCCTTCCGCGAGCACCTTGGCGGTGCCCTGTCGATCACCCTCCCGACCGCGATCGGTGCCTGTGCCGATGTTGCCGACATGGACGAAGCGCAGCTCACGGCGGCCGTCGTTTCGTTGCACCAGCGCGCCCTGGCCCGCGCTTCCTGAGTCCATGCAGCTCAACCGACATCCCCCGGTTCACCTGACCTACTGCCTGAATGTCGCCGCCGGGGAATCGTTCGCCGACCAGGTCCGCGCCGTCGCGGACTGGCATCCGCCCCGGATACCCGCCGCGCTCGGCCTCCGCCTCGGTGCCCAAGCCGCGGCCGAAGCCAGTTGTCACGATGCCGCCGCCTCCTTCGCGCGGTGGTGCACCGATCACGAACGGTATGTGATCACGATCAATGGGTTTCCCTACGGTCCATTTCACGGCACCCCGGTCAAGGCTTCGGTGTACCGGCCCGATTGGACGCAGCCGGAGCGCCTCGCCTACACCCGGCAGCTTGCCACCTTGCTCGCCACCTGGGTGCCCGCGGGTCAGGTGGGCAGTATCTCCACGGTTCCGCTGTGGTATGCGCCGGATTATCCTGATGCGGATTCCGTCGAGCAGGCGACCACGCGGGCCATGCGGAACCTGGTGGCCTGCGCCATGCACGTCGAGGAACTCGCCAACACCACCGGTGCCGACCTGGTCCTCGCCCTCGAACCGGAACCGTGGTGCGCGTTGGAAACGACCTTACAAACCCTGCGTTTTTTTGAGCGGTTGATCGCCTCGGCTTCCGTGGATCAACGCGACGTCGTACGGCGACGCATCGGTGTCTGCCTGGACACCTGCCACGCAGCCCTCGCGTTCGAGGATCCGCTCGATGCGCTGAACGCCTACCGGGCCGCCGGGGTACGGGTGGCAAAGATCCAACTCAGCGCCGCACTGGTCGCCACCCATCCCGCGGATAATGCCGTGCGCCAACGCCTCGCGCCGTTCGAAGAGCCGGTCTATTTCCATCAGACCGCCGCCCAATGCGAGGGAAAGGTGCTGCGCTGGCCCGATCTTGGCGCAGCGCTGGCCGATCCTGCCGCAGCGGCCTGCGCGGCATGGCGCATCCACTACCACGTCCCGCTCGACTGGGCGGGTGACGATCACCTCGGCTCGACCCGCGGCACCATGACCCCCGCCTTCTGGCGCGCCCTTGCTGGCGGTTTATGCCCCCACCTCGAAGTCGAGACCTACACCTACGATGTGTTCCCGCCCGGCCTCGCCGCCCCCTCCCGCGAAGCCATGATGAACCGCGAACTCGCGTGGGTACTCGACCGGTTGGGCGGCAGCGCCCATTGACCCGCCCCCGTGCTTCACGTATCGTAAGCGGCCGGGCAGGGGACCATCACATGCACCATGAATTTCTGTTGCGAAGCCGGAACATTGTCGCGGGGGAAGCGGTCATCGACGGATCCATCCTCGTGCGCGGCGAAACCATCGTCGCGGTGATCAACCACGGCGACGCGCTACCCGCCGTGCCGGTCACCGACGTCGGCGACGCATGGGTTTTTCCCGGACTGGTCGATACCCATGTTCATATCAATGAACCCGGCCGCACCGAATGGGAAGGTTTCGCCACCGCCACCGCTGCCGCCGCCGCCGGCGGCATCACCACCCTGGTGGACATGCCGCTGAACAGCGACCCGGTTACCACCACCCTCGACGCCTTGCGCGCCAAGCAGGCCGCGACCACCGGAAAACTCGCCGTCGATGTCGGCTTCCATGCCGGGGTGGTTCCCGGCAATGACCGCGACCTGCCCGCGCTGCTCGACGCCGGTGTGCTTGGCGCAAAAGCATTCATGGTCTATTCGGGCATCCCGGAATTTCCCGCCGCGGCGGCCCGCGATCTCGCCGCCGCGATGCCGTTGCTCGCCGCCCGGGGCGTGCCGTTGCTGGCCCATGCGGAACTCGACGGGCTGGTGGACCTCCCGCCCGGTCCCGGCACCTCGTACCGCCGGTACCTCGCCTCGCGGCCCTCGGCCTGGGAGGTGCACGCCATCGAAGTCCTCATCGACCTCTGCCGCGCCACACGCTGCCCGGTCCACGTCGTCCACCTTGCCACCGCCGATGCCCTTCCGGTTCTCGCCGCCGCCCGCGCCGAAGGCCTGCCGGTCACCGTCGAAACCTGTCCGCACTACCTGCACTTCACCGCCGAAACAATTCCCGACGCCGACACCCGGTACAAATGCGCCCCGCCGATCCGCGAGGCTGCGCACCGCGAGGCCCTGTGGGCGGCGCTCGCCTCCGGGACGATCGACCTGATTGCCTCCGACCACTCCCCGTGCCCGCCCGGCATGAAGGATCCCGAAGGCGGCGACTTCTTCAAGGCCTGGGGCGGTATCGCCTCCCTCCAGCTCGGCCTCCCGGTCATCCTCACCGAATGCCACCGCCGCGGCCTACCGCCTGCCCGCATCGCCCGTTGGATGGCCGAAGCACCGGCCCGGCTCGCCGGTCTCTATCCGCGCAAAGGCGTGATCGCTCCGGGCGCCGACGCCGACCTTGTGGTCGTGCATCCGGAAATGCCCTTTACGGTGCGCGGGCAGCACCTGCACCACCGCCACAAGGTCACCCCCTACGACAACGAAACGCTTGTCGGCGTGGTGCAAACCACCTATCTTCGCGGTCGTGTTGTGTACGATCAGCATCATCAGGATGTATGGCGCGTCGGCCGCCTGCTGGCCCGCGCTTGAGCCGAGGCCTCGCCTCATTTCCCGGAGTATTCCATGAGCCACGCCCCTTCAGCTGCCGCTGCCTTCGCCGGATTCATCGACCTCGCCGCCGAGAAGATCGGCGGCCGTGCCTTGTCCTGCAGCGACGAATTTTTTGCCGAGAAAGAGAACCTGCTCAAGGAAGGCCGCGGCATCTTTATTGCCGACAAGTTTACCGAACGCGGCAAATGGATGGATGGCTGGGAAACCCGCCGTAAACGCACACCCGGGTATGACTGGTGCATCCTCCAGCTCGGCCTGCCCGGGGTGATCCACGGGCTCGACATCGACACCAACCACTTCCTCGGCAACAACCCGGCCTTCGCCTCGGTGGAAGCCGCGCACAGCGCCGACGGCCCTTGGACGGAAATCCTCCCGCGCTCGCCGCTGAACCCCGGTGCGCAAAACCTCTTCGCCGTGGCCAACCGCCAACCCTGGACGCACCTGCGCCTGAACATCTATCCCGACGGCGGCGTCGCCCGCTTCCGCGTCTATGGCCAGGCCCACAAGGACTGGTCGGCGGTGAAACCCGGCGAGGTGATCGACCTCGCCGCCATCGCCAACGGCGGCCGCTCCGTCGCCTGCAGCGACATGTTCTTCAGCTCGATGCACAACCTGATCATGCCCGGCCGCGCCGCGAACATGGGCGATGGCTGGGAAACCAAACGCCGCCGTGGCCCCGGTTACGACTGGGTCATTGTCAAGCTCGGCCGCCCCGGCCTGCTTCACGAGATCGAGGTCGATACCAACCACTTCAAAGGCAACTATCCCGATACCTGCACCATCGAGGGCTGCCTCGCTCCCGATACGAACATCGACCTGCTCACCTGGAACAGCATGACCTGGAGCGAGGTCCTGCCGCGCCAGAAACTGCAGGCCAGCCACCAGCATCTTTTCGCCGCCGAGATCACCGGCAAAGGCCCGTTTTCGCACCTGAAACTCAACATCTTCCCCGACGGCGGCGTTAGCCGCCTGCGCGTGCGCGGCACTATTGCATCATAACGCCGGGACGTTTGCGCACATGACCATCGACGAACTCAACCGCTTGTCCGCCGACGAAGCCGAGGCGCTGTTCTTCCGCTGCTGCGGCTGCCCCGGTTGGGCCAAGGCGATGGCCGTGGCGCGCCCGTACAAGGATCTCGCCGCCGTGCACGCCCGGGCCCGATCCGCCTTCGCCGCACTCGACGAGGCGGGCTGGCTCGAAGCCTTCGCCGCACATCCGCGCATCGGCGATGTCGAGAGTTTGCGCAAAAAATTCGCCGACACCAAGGCGTGGGCCTCGTCCGAACAGTCCGGCGTCCAGCAGGCCGCCGAGGACGTCATCCGCGGCCTCGCCGACGGCAATGCCG
>CALBHI010000260.1 GCA_937894535.1 uncultured Verrucomicrobiota bacterium | reverse complement strand
TGAACGTGAAGGGCCAGCCCTGCACCTGCGGATCGCAGATCCTCAAGGGATATGTCGCCCCGTACGATGCCACCGCGGTGGCCCGGCTGCGCGCCGAGGGTGCGGTGATCATGGGCCGGCTCAACATGGATGAATTTGCGATGGGTTCGAGCAACGAGAACTCGTCGTACCACCCGGTGCGCAATCCCTACGACCTCGGGCGTGTACCTGGAGGCTCGAGCGGCGGTTCGGCGGCATCGGTCGCGGCGGATGAAATCACCGCATCGCTCGGTTCCGACACCGGCGGCTCGATCCGCCAACCCGCCTCGTTCTGCGGTGTCGTCGGCGTCAAACCCTCCTATGGCCGCGTGTCGCGCTACGGACTCACCGCGTTCGCCTCGTCGCTCGATCAGATCGGCCCGTTCACCAAGGACGTCGCCGATGCCGCCCTGCTGACCGAGGTCATCGCGGGCGGTGATCCGCTCGACTCGACCAGCGTGCCCGGTCCTGCACCGGACCTGCTGGCCTCGATGAAGCAGGGCATCAAAGGATTCAAAATCGGGATGCCCAAGGAATATTTCCAGGGCGGCATGGACACGGCGACCGAGGCGCTGGTGCAGGCTGCGGTAAAGCAGCTGGAAACGTTAGGCGCCGAGCTCGTCGAGCTATCGCTTCCGCACACCGAATACGCCATCGCCACCTACTACATCATCGCCACCGCCGAGGCTTCGGCCAACCTCGCCCGCTTCGACGGGGTGCGTTACGGCAACCGCATCCCCGGTGTCGATCCGATCGACATGTACGAAAAGACGCGTTCCGCCGGTTTCGGGAATGAAGTCAAGCGGCGCATCATCCTCGGCACCTACGTGCTGAGCAGTGGTTATTACGACGCCTACTACAAGAAGGCCCAGAAGGTGCGGGCGCTGATCCGGCGCGACTTTGACGAGGCGTTCAAGACCTGCCAGGCCATTGTAACCCCGGCCACGCCCAGTGCGGCGTTCGCCTTCGGGGAAAAAACCGGCGATCCGCTGCAGATGTACCTGAGCGACATTTTCACCGTCACCACCAACCTCGCCGGCATCTGCGGCATGTCCGTGCCGTGCGGGTTTGCCGGCGGTCGGTTGCCGGTCGGCCTGCAGATCCTCGGTCCCGCGTTTGGCGAAGACGCCATGTTCCGCGTTGCCCACGCCTACGAGCAGGCGACGGGTTGGCGTAACCAACGACCGCCACGGGCCGTCGGGCCGGGGAGGGCCGGCGCATGATCGCCTCAATCGGACTCGAAGTGCATGTGCAGTTGCGCACGAACACCAAAATGTTCTGCGGCTGCCCCAATCGCTACGGCGGCGAACCGAACACCCATGTCTGTCCGGTCTGCCTCGGCTATCCGGGCGCTCTGCCGGTCATCAACGCCGAGGCGGTCAAGCTGACCGTCATGACCGGGCTGCTGCTCGGTTGCCGGATCAACCTCAAGAACAAGTTCGACCGGAAGAACTACTTCTATCCCGACCAGGCCAAGAACTACCAGATCAGCCAGTACGACCAGCCGCTGTGCGAGGGCGGGCAACTGGAGATCCAGCTCAAGGACCGCACGAAGATTATCCGGATTACCCGCATCCACCTCGAAGAGGACGTGGCCAAGAACACCCATTTCGGCGATGGAAGCGGCATCGACTTCAACCGGGCCGGCACGCCCCTGATGGAGATCGTGACCGAACCGGACATGGAGAACGAGGACGAAGCCTTCGCGTTCCTCACCGCCCTGAAGCAGATTCTCGCCTACGCGGACATCAGCGACTGCAACCTCGAGCAGGGCAACATCCGGTGCGACATCAACAGCTCGGTCCGGCCGACCCGCGAAAGTCCGCTCGGCACCAAGGTCGAGATCAAGAACATGAACACCTTCCGCGGCGCGCACCGCGCACTCGCCCACGAGATCCAGCGCCAGATCCGCGAGGTCCAACGCGGACGGGCCATTCCGCAGGAAACGCGCCGCTGGGATGACGATGCCGGCGCCTCGTCGTCGATGCGCACCAAGGAATACGCCCACGATTACCGCTATTTCCCCGAGCCCGACCTGCTGCCCGTCGAGTTGACCCAGGACCAGGTGAGCACCTGGGCTGCGTTGCTGCCCGAGCGCCCGGCCGAACGGCGGGAGCGCATGGTCCGCGAGTACGGCATTCCCGACTACGATGCCGGCGTGCTGGCCGCCGACCGCGCCATCGCCGACTTCTTCGAGAAGGCCGCCCGGGTATGCGGCAAGGGCAAGGCCGTCTCCAACTGGATGATGTCCGAGATGATGCGCCTGCTCACCGCCACCGGGCAGGAAATCGGAGCGGTCAAGATCACCCCCGAAGCGCTCGCCGCCCTGGTCGAACTGGTCGAAGCCAAGACCATCAACCAGCCAGCCGCCAAGGAAGTATTCGCCATCCTCTTCGAGCAGGGGGGAGACCCGCAGCAGATCGTCAAGGACCGTGGCCTGGTGCAGGTCAGCGATGCCGGGGCCATCCAGGGGTTTGTCGATCAGGTTGTGCGCGACAACGAGCGGTCGGTTCAGGACTACAGAAACGGCAAGGAGGCCGCCCTGCAATTCCTGGTCGGACAGGTGATGCGTATCAGTAAAGGAAAAGCCAACCCGCAGTTGGCGAGAGAGTTGCTGCTCAAGGCAATCGGATCGTAACGAAGCCTTTCGCAGGCTAGCAAAAATCAAATAAAACGATTGACCTCGTCTGTTGATGGACTATGTTGTTCTAGGCAGAGTGGAACCGAAAACGAGGGAAGTTTTTCGTCATGCCGAAATACACGTATGTAGCTCTGGATGCCCGAGGCGCGGAAACGCGGGGCGAGATCGAAGCCGACAACCAGACCACGGCTCTGTCCAAAATACGTGAAAAAGGGTTGTTTCCCACCAGTGTGAACGAGGCCACGGCCGCGTCCACCAAGCCCGGCAAGGCCAAGTCCACCAGCCGCGGCAAGGCCGCAGGCTCCGGTGGCAGCCTGAAGAAGGAAATCAAGCTCCCCGTTCTCTTTTCCCGCGTCAAGACCAAGGAACTGATGGTCTTTACCCGTCAGTTGGCCACGCTGGTGGATGCCGGCCTGCCCCTGGTGCGCAGCATGCAGGTCCTGGAAAAGCAGGAGAAAAACCCTGCGTTGAAAAAGGCGCTCGGCGAGATGGCCGACGCCATCCAGTCCGGCAGCACCTTTGCCGAAGCGCTGGCCCAGCATCCGAAGATCTACAACAAGCTGTACGTCAACATGGCCAAGGCCGGCGAAGTCGGTGGCGTGCTGGATCAGGTACTGGTCCGTCTGGCCGAATTCATGGAAAAAGCCCAGAAGATCAAGAACAAGGTCATGGGTGCGATGATGTACCCGCTGGTCGTCATGATCATGGCCCTCGGCATTCTGACCTTCCTGATGATCGTGATCATTCCGAAGTTCAAGGAGATCTTCTCGGAGCTGCTGGCCGGTCAGGCGCTGCCTGGCCTCACCCAGTTGGTGATGAGTGCAAGCGAGCTGATGACCAAGCGGTTGCCGTTCCTGATCATCGGTGTGGCCGGGCTTGTTTTCCTCGGCAAGATGGCCGCCAAGACGAAGCAGGGCGCGCTGATCCTCGACCACGTGAAGTTGAACATGCCGGTTTTCGGCAACCTGGTCCGCAAGACCGTGGTCGGTCGCTTCACCCGAACCCTCGGTACCCTGATGGCCTCCGGCGTGCCGGTGCTGCAGGCCCTGAACATCGTGCGTGATACCGCCGGCAACGAAGTGGTAGCCAAGGCGGTCAGCCAGATCCACGACGCCGTGAAAGAGGGCGAAAACATGGCCCCGCCGATCGAGGCGTCCGGCGTGTTCCCGCCGATGGTGGTCAGCATGGTGCAGGTGGGCGAGGAAACCGGTGAGTTGCCGGAAATGTTGATGAAGATCGCCGATAGCTACGATGACGAAGTGGACAATGCGGTGGCCGGCCTGACCTCGGTGATCGAGCCGCTGCTGATCGTGTTCCTTGCCCTCGTGGTCGGCACGATCGTCATCGCGCTCTTCCTGCCCCTGATCTCGATCATCGGCAACCTGAGTTGACGCACCGCAAGGCGCTTTCCGTTGGCCGCTGCCGACGTCTTTGCTACACTGCCGCCATGCCGTCGCGATACGTTCATTGCCGGGGCATATCCCGGCCGGAAATTCTCCTGTTGCTCTCGGTTGTGCTGGGCCTGCTGTCCCTGCTGGTGCCGGCCTTGCTCGACCTGCAAATCAGACGCGCCACGCGTACCGCCTATGGGGACATCCGCCTGCTAATTGCTGCCTCGCAGGACTTTAACCGTGAATACCGCCTGTGGCCGGTCGTCGAGCCCCCGGCCAAGGGCGATGCCCGTTTTGGGTGGCGTGAACCCAATGCCCGCGTGATCCGGGTTCTCGGCGCGAAGGCCGGCGATGGCAACGATGGCCATCGCGGCAATCCCGCACAAATCGATTTCCTGGCCGAGGCCGGTGAAGGCATCACCCGGTTGCGGTTGAGCGCCGCCGGGGAGGCCCTGGACCCCTGGGGCCAGCCTTATCAGATGGTATTTGATTCAAACTACGACTCGGTCTGCACGGTGGATAACAATCCGATCGGCCCGGTCGTCGGGGCTGGCGTCATCGTCTGGTCCTACGGCCCCGACAAACGCCCCGACACCGACGACGACGTCCGTTCCTGGCGCTAAGACCCGGCTCCCCCCGCGGCGCGTGCGAGATGCAGGGCGATCAGCCCCAAGGCCACGAGCCCCTCGATCACCGCCACGATGCGGACCCGCCGGGCCGGCCACACCCGGGCGAGCCGCGGCTCGAACCACAAGGCCGCCGCGGCATCC
>CALBHI010000259.1 GCA_937894535.1 uncultured Verrucomicrobiota bacterium | reverse complement strand
TCCAGGACGCTTCGCCGCGCCACTCCCGACGTTTGTAGTGCGGCCGTCAGGCCGCATCAAGCTTTCGTGAGGTTGCGTTGTCGCATTCTTTTCCGGCGACCGACGTTCGTGACCCGTTTACCTCACCCGCCGAGCAGCAATTTCGTGCCGGCGATCGCCAGGACCACCGCCAGCAGGCGTTTGATGATAGCGGGGTCGAAGCGTCGGCTTCCGAAGTGCGAGCCGAATGCGCCGCCGATGCCGGCGGCGACCACCAGCCAGGGGCTGAACGCGGGCAGGTAGCGGGTGCTGCTCCAGTTTCCGGCCAGTCCTGCCGAGGAATTGACCAGGATAAACAACGCCGACACCGCAGCGACCTGTTTGACCGGGGCCCATCGCATGAACAGCATCAGCGGGGTCAGGAAGATGCCGCCCCCCGTGCCGGTCAGGCCCGACAAGAGACCAAGCCCCGCCCCGGTTGCGAGCGCCACCGGTTTGCGCGGCGGAGCGGTTGTGGTCGCCTCCGCCGGTTTGACCAGAAAACGCCAAGCCGAATAAAGCAGGATGACACCGACCAGCGTTTTGAACCAGGCGGTGGGCAGGTTGATGGCGCCGCCGAGAAACGCGCAGGGAATGGCGAGAGCGGCCAACGGCCAGAACAACGACCAGGAAAAATGCCCGCCCCGGTAGAATTGCCAGGCGGTGATCGAGGCCACGAGGATGTTCAACAGCAGCGCGGTGGGCTTGATCTCGGCCGGAGTCATGCCGATCAGCGACATCACCGCGATGTACCCCGAGGCCCCGGCATGGCCGACCGAGGAGTACAGGAAGCCGATCAGGAAGATCCCGCCGATCAGCAGGTATGTCGTTTCGCTTGGCACGCCCCGAACATCCCACCGTGCCCGGGTGCGGTCAAGACCACCATGCGGTGCGTCACGCCTTGTTTCCGCCCGCCCCGCCAAACCAGTGCCGGGTGCGCAGGCAGAAGCCGACCAGCGCGAGCATGAGCGGGACTTCGATCAGCACGCCGACCACGGTGGCCAGGGCGGCCCCGGACGACAGGCCGAACAGCATGACCGCGGTGGCAATGGCGACTTCGAAGTGATTCGAGGCTCCGATCATTGCCGCCGGGGCCGCATCCTCGAACGGCAGCTTGATCCAGCGGGCGAGGGCGTAGGTGATCGCAAAGATCAGCACGGTCTGCACTAACAGGGGAATGGCGATCCACAGGATGGTCAGCGGTTGGGCCAGAATCACTTCGCCCTTGAAGCTGAACAGCAACACCAAGGTGACCAGCAGCGCGGAAATCGAGACCGGGGTGAGGACGTGGAGGAATTTCGACTGGAACCAGACCTCGCCCTTCGCGCGCAGGATCCACCGACGGCTGGCGTACCCGGCGATCAGCGGCAGGGCCACATAGACGCCGACGGAAAGCAGCAGCGCTTCCCACGGTACCGGCATCTCGTTCAGGCCGAGCAGCCAGCCGCCCAGCGCGCCGTAGAGCAGCAGCATGGTCAGCGAATTGATCGCCACCATCACCAAGGTCAACCCGTCGTTGCCGCGTACCAGGTAGTTCCACACCAGCACCATCGCCGTGCACGGTGCGATGCCGAGCAGGATCGCCCCGGCGATGTACGAGCGGAACAGCGGAACCTCGCTGCCGTCCTTCACCATCTCCGTGCCGGGAATCCATCCAAGTGCGTGAAACCATCCGAGAAACGCCGAGGCGATGAAGAACATCGTGAACGGTTTCACCGCCCAGTTGATGAACAGGGTCAGCAGGACCGGTTTCGGCGTGCGGCCCGCCTTCACCACCCGCGTGAAGTCGATCTTCACCATGATCGGGTACATCATGAAGAACAGGCAGACCGCTATGGGGATCGAGACCACCGGCGCGCCGTTCACCACCAGGGCCATCCCGTCGAGGCGTGCGGCCAGCCCCGGCGCCACCTTGCCGAGCACGATGCCGCCCACCATGCAGAGCCCGACCCACACGGTCAGGTAGCGCTCGAAGACGCTGGTCATTTTGCGGTCATTCGGTTGATTCATGTGATGAGTTCCTTTTTGGATGAAGAGGGGAAGCCCGCGGATGCCAAGGGCGTCCCACGGATGGAGGAGGGAGGTAGGGCGAGAGCATGGATTTGCAGGTATTGTTTGCCGAAGTTGACCGCCACGCCAAATGGGATTCCGAGGGACCTCATGAATGAGCGGCCGCGATGTACATTGAAATCGTTCGTGTCAAAGAGGGCGGTAAAGACGAACAGCATCTGGTCGTCAATGATCCAGCAGTCAAAGGGGGAGCGCCCAATCGCGTTGTTTCGGTAACGTGAAGCGCCATACGGCTTCGTGATAAAACGCAATCCGGCTTTTCGCAGGCTGGAGGTGAGCAACTTCTCGACCACTTCGCTGCCGTAACCCGTGACGTGTACTTGCTCGATCGACAGCAGAGCATGCCGCAGTGCGAGGCCGGTTGAGCGGGTGGCGTCGGGGATTGTTCCCGCCCAGGAATCCCATTGCTCCATGCGCTGTGCCAAAGGAGCATCAAAGATAAACCGCTCCACATGCACCCGGTCCAACCCCATGTTAACGAGCAGGCCTAGCCGATCACCGCGGCGTTTCAGGTAGTTGAATACTTGGACCTTGTCTTCGTCGCGGAGCTTCCTGGGCAACGCCTTGAGTTCAATCGTGATGCTGTCCCACGCCACGATATCCGGGAACAAGGTGTGCACGATTTCGCCCTCCAGCATCAGGTGATGTGCCTGCTTGCTGGCAAATGGGATATTGGCATCACGAAGCCAGTGGCAGAAGGCTTCATGGTAGATCTCTTCGCTCCGGCCCAGTCCCACCTCGTTATGAATCGCAAACAATCCCCGGAGCAGAATTTCTGTCTTATCCCGATAAAGCATCGCTTCTTTCATCCGTGGGCCGCCCTTGGCATCTGTGGGACTTATGCATGTTTCAGATTCTGTGGCAGTTCTTGTACGAATGCCTTGATCTCGTCCCGCACCCGGCGGTAGTGCCCGAGCGCCTCCTCCTCCGTGGCCGCGGTTTTCGCGAGCTTCGGCGGATCGTCAAACCCGACATGCACGACGCGCGCCTTGGTGCCGAGCCACGACGGACAGGTTTCGTCGGCGTGGCCGCAGACGGTGATCACCACATCCAGCGGCACCGCCATCAGTTCGTCGACCTTCTTGGAGCGTTGCCCGGTGATATCCACTCCGGCTTCGGCCATGACCTTGATGGCGTTGGGGTTCATGCCGTGGGTCTCGATGCCGGCCGAGTACGCTTCGATCACGTCGGATTTCAGGGCCCGCGCCCAGCCCTCGGCCATCTGGCTGCGGCAGGAATTTCCGGTACAGAGAAACAGGACCTTCAGTTTTTTCATGGCGTGTGGATCTCCTCGTGGGGGGTGAGGGTTAGGCGGGCGAGTGCGTCGTTGCCGACCGGGGGTGTTGCTTGCCAGCCGACGAGGCAGGACGTACGGGCGGCGTGCATGGCCGACTCGATGTGCGGGGATTCCGCATGCCGGCGCGCGGCGAGCAGCGGATCCCGTGTGGTGAGCGGTTGCAGGCTTTGATTGATGATCCAGGCGTGCGGCTCGATGCCCGCCCGGCGCAGGTCCTCCTGCAACGCGGCCGCCTCGCGCACCGGGGTGTATTCCGGGAGCGTGACGATCAGCACCTTGCTGTACGACGGGTCTCGGAGGCGGGGCAACAACCCGCGCACCGACTCCGGCATCTCGCTCCGGTTGCGCAGCACCTCGCGGTGGTAGGCCTCGGTTGCATCGAGCAACAGCAGGGTGTGGCCGGTCGGCGCGGTATCCAACACGACAAACTGGGTTCCGCCCCGCGCGACTTCCGCGGCGAAGGCCCGGAATACCGCAATCTCCTCGGTGCAGGGCGAGCGGAGGTCCTCTTCCAGCAGGCGGCGGTCGTCGTCGTCCAACCCCGCTCCGGCCGTGGCCAGCACGTCGGCGGCATAGGCCGCGACTTCGGCTTTCGGATCGATCCGGCTGACCGTGAGCGACGGCAAGCCGGAGCCCAGGGTCTGATCAAGGTGTGCGGCCGGGTCCGTCGTGGTCAGGTGCACCGCGTAGCCGCGCGCGGCCAATGCCACCGCGATGGCGGCCGCCATCGTGGTCTTGCCCACCCCGCCCTTGCCCATGGTCAGGATCACCCCGTGCCCGTTCGCCGCAAGCCCGTCGATGAGTTGGTGCAACGACGGCAAGATGGGCGGTTCGACGGACGACGATGTCCCTGAGACCGGTAGGTGGATGGAGTCCATGATGGCCGCCAATGCCAGCCGTCCGTTCGTGTTGAAGGGTTGCAGGGAAAACTCCGTGATGGCCAGATCCCGCAGCGACGCCGGCATCGCGGCCCGTGCGTCCTGCTGCCGTTGTGCCATCGCCGCCGCCACCGGATCGTCGGACGTGTTCCGCACCACCCCGTTGAGGAACAGGTGCAGGTTGCGGAGGCCGATCGCGCCCAATTCCTGCTGGCTGCGCGCCGCCTCGGCGAGGGCTGATCGTTCCGGGCGGCTGACCAGCACGAGTTGTGTGCGGGCCGGATCGCACAATGCGGCCAGTGCGTCGGCGTAGAGGCGCTTCTGTTCCACCAGTCCCGACAACGGCCCGAGGCAGGACGCGCCGCCCGGATTCGTCTCGATGAAGTTCTGCCACGCCGAGGGCAGTTGCAGCAACCGCAGGGTGTGGCCGGTCGGGGCGGTATCAAAGATCACATGGTCAAACGCCGCGGTCGCGCGGTCATCGCCGAGAAACCGGGCGAACTCGTTGAACGCCGCGATCTCCGTCGTGCAGGCGCCCGACAGCTGCTCCTCGATCCCGGTCACCATGGCTGCGGGCAACGAGGTCCGGTACGGCGCGAGAACCTTTTCCCGGTATTCCCTCGCCGCGACCTCCGGGTCGATGTTCAGCGCCCACAAGGTGGGCGGGTCGTCCAGCGCCACCGGGCGGGTGGTCAGGGCCGCACCCAACACATCGGGCAGGTTCGATGCGGGATCCGTGCTGATGAGCAACACGTTTCGCCCGCGCCGGGCCAGGGCCAGTGCGGTGGCACTCGACAGGGTGGTTTTGCCTACGCCGCCTTTCCCCGTGAAAAACAGGAACCGCGGCGCGGCGTCGAGAAACGCCTCCGGGCTGACCGGCCCATCCACCATCAGACCACCCACGCCTTCAACTGCGCGAGGTCGGGGTAGGTGCCCCGGCTTACGATCGCGCCATCGACCACGATCAGCGGCAGGCAGGCCATGCCCTCCGCCTCGACGGTTTTCGTGACGAGGGTGTTTGCGGCAAAGGCGGACTGGTCCTGCGACGGATTGAACCGGCTCACCGAAATCCCCAGCGCCGTCAGTTCCTTCAGCGCGGCCTTGAAGGCCACCAGCTTCGGGTCCACCGTCGGACCGCACACCCCGCTCGAGCAGCACATCGGCGGATCATACACCTGTATTGTTTTCATCGTGTTCCTTTCGTGGTCCGAGTGGCCAGCCGCCGGCACAGATCATCCATGTCCTCGCGGCAAATCTTTTTCAGGTTCCGCGCGTCGTTCCGGATGCGGGACGAGGTGTCCAGGGATTGGAATAGTCCGGGGGCGCGTTGTCCAACCATTGGAAAATCGGCGCGTACCGCCATGCGGTAATACACCCAGCGGCCCTGCTTGCGGGCCTCGACCAGCCCGGCGTCGCGCAACAGCGACAGGTGCTTCGAGATGGTCGACGGCGCGAGGTCGAGCAGCGCGGTGAGCTGGCAGACGCACAACTCGCCGCCGCGCAGGGCGAGCAGCAGGCGCAGGCGGGTTTCGTCGGAAAGCGCCGCGAACAGCCGGGCATGGGCGCGCAACGGGTCACTGGCATATTTCGTCATATGGCGAAATATAGCCACGAAGCCGCACGCCGGTCAAGGGCGGGGAGAGGCATCAGGGCGAAACGTGTTCGGTATGTCCGCCGTGTTCGCCGCCGCGGGTTTTCTCCACGGGCAGCAGCCAGGCGGAGGCGGCGAGCAGGGCGCCGGCGAGCAGGCCGGCGATGACCGGCCAGCGGACCTTCGGCCAGGCGGTGCGCATCAGCCAGGACCAGTGCAGGGCGAGGTGGAGTACGACGAACCCGCAGACGGTATAGGCCAGCCAGGTATGGAGGTCACCCCAGTCATGGCGGTTCCAGCCCCAGATGCCGAGGCCCTGGCCGCCGCGGCTGCCGGGGGGCAGGCGGTAGCGGATGATGAAGCCGGTGGCGAGCATCAGGCAAACGGCGATCCACAGCAGGAAGTCAAGTATCCGGTTGGTCCATAGTTTCCACATGGCGTACCTCGTTGTTGGGATTATAGCCAGATAACGGGGGCGATGCGCGATTATTATGCTGGGCCGGGTCTTTCCTTGCGGCGGGATTCGCGGTAGGGTGACACCCGCGATGGTGCACTACTTCGACAACAATGCGACGACGGCGGTGGCGGCGGAGGCGGTGGCGGCGATGGAGCCGTTTTTCCGGACCGATTTCGGCAACCCGTCGAGCCCGCATATCCTGGCGCGGCGTCCGGCGTTGGCGGTGGCGTCGGCACGGGCTTCGGTGGCGGAACTGGCGGGGGTAAAGCCCGACCAGCTCATCTTTACCAGCGGAGGTACGGAGAGCAATGCGTTGGCGGTGTGGGGGTGGTTGCGGCCCGGCGGTGGCCGCGACGAGGTTGTGGTGTCGGCGGTGGAGCATACGTCCGTTCTGGCCTGGCGCGAACGGTTGGCCGAGGCGGGGTACACGATGCGGGTCGCGCCGGTGTCGCGGTCCGGGGCGCTGGACCTGGAGGCCTTGGCCGGGTTGATCGGCCCGCGCACGGCCTGGGTCTCGGTCATGCTGGCCAACAACGAGACCGGTGTCGTGTACCCGGTGAAGAAGATTGCCGAGTGGGCGCATGGGGCGGGAGCGCGTATGCACACGGATGCCGCGCAGGCGCTCGGCCGGATCCCGGTCAACCTCGCCGCGCTCGGCGTGGATGCCGCCTCCGGATGCGCCCACAAGATGCACGGGCCGAAGGGCGTCGGATTCCTGTACCTGCGCGAGGCGGAGGGGTGGCGGCCGGGGTTGATGGGCGGCGGGCAGGAATTCGGGCGGCGGCCGGGAACGGAACCGGTGTCGTTGATGGCGGGATTCGGCGCGGCGGCGGACCAGGCTGCCGCGTGGTTGCGGGCGCGGGGTGAGGCGGCGATGGCGGCGCGGCGCGATGCCTTCGAGGCCTGGGTCACGGAGGCGGTGCCGGGCGTGGTGGTGATCGGGCGCGGCGAACCACGGCTGCCCAACACCAGCTTGCTGTGGTTGCCGGGCCGCGAAACCGAGGTGGTGCTGGCCGCGCTCGACATGGCCGGTGTGGCCTGTTCGTCGGGCAGCGCGTGTGCCGCTGGTGCGCACGAGCCCTCGCATGTGCTGGCGGCCATGGGGTGGGCGGAGGAGCACGGGGCGGTGGTACGGATCAGCGCCGGGCGGATGACGACGGATGAGGATTACGCGGCGTTGCGGACCGCGTTGGCCGAGGTGCTGGCGCGATTGCCGCGAGCAACCTGATCACCAAACCCGGCGGCAATCGCGTTGCTTTTCGCAGGCCTTCGCTCTACCATGGGCAGTGTGCGGCGTTTGCCGTGGAGGCGGCGGTCGAAGAGCGGTGATGAACAAGCTTCAACAAGATCTGCGGCGTTGGTTCCTGTGGCATGTGGTGGTGCCGGCGGCCATCGCCGTTCTGGCCTGTCTGGCTGCCCTGACCGTGGTGCTGGAGATCTGGTCGAACAAGACCGCGGTCGCCGTGCTCACCGGTCTTCTGGTTGCGGCGGCGCTGGGCGGACTCGGCTTGCTCGCCTGGGCCTGGTGGCGTTCGGCGCGGTATGTGTTTTCCCTGTCGGGCGATGCCTCGCAGGTCGGGGTGTGGCTGATGCGGACGGCGTTCGGCAAACAACCGGACGATGATCCGGTGGTTCAGCAGTTCCCCTGGGTGCGCGGTCCGGTGCCCACCGACAGTCCGGCCGTGCGCGAGGTCAGCGCGTGGATGGAGCGCTGGCGTGGCGAGGTGCGGGCGCAGTCGGCGCGGCTGACCGAGGAGTTGTCGCGCGACATGTTGCTCGCCACGGAATTCCAGCAGGCGCTGCTCAACCGTCCGTACCCCGACGTCCCGGCGGTGCATATCGAGGGTCGGCTCAGGTTGGAGTTCCACCACCGCTACAATCCGGCACTCGCGGTGGGCGGTGATTTCTTCGAGTTCATGCCCATCGGCAACGACTGCGCGGGCATTTTTGTCGCCGATGTGATGGGCCACGGCGTCCGCAGCGCGCTGATCACCGCGATCTTGCGCGCACTGATCTCCGAGATCCAGCCGCTCGCCCGCAACTCCGCCCACTTCATGAAGGAGCTCAACCACGAATTTTCCGACATCCTCACCGCGATGCCGACCCCAATCTTCGCCTCGGCGTTCTACATGGTAGCCGACACGACATCGCGCATCGCGACCTACGCCTGTGCCGGACATCCGCCGCCGTTCCAGCTCCACCGCGACCGCGCCCGCGTGACGCGTCTTTCCAATCCCCAACCGAAGGGCGCGGCGCTCGGGCTGTTGCGCCATGAAACCTACGCGGGCGAAACGGTCCGCCTGTTGGACGGCCACACCTTCATCTTCTTCACCGACGGCGTCCACGAATGCACCAACCCCGAGGGCGAGGAATACGGCCTCGCCCGGATGGAGAAGGTGCTGCAGACGAACATCTACAAGTCGACGACGGAGATCCTCAACTCGCTGGTCGAATCGATCACGACCTTCGTGCGCGGCGAGCCGCTGGCCGACGACCTGTGCCTGGTCGCCGTCGATGTAACGACCAAACCCCGGCCGGTGGAATAACCACCGCGCCGATGCCGTGCGCTCCGCGCCTCGCGGCCCGGAACCAGCCGGTCAATACCGCCGCAGTCCGGGCAACGGGATATCGCCGCGGAGCGGAGTCCCGAGCGGAA
>CALBHI010000258.1 GCA_937894535.1 uncultured Verrucomicrobiota bacterium | reverse complement strand
GAGGTGGTCGCGGAACTGGTCGACGTACGACAGGCGCGCCGTCGGGCCGACGGTGAGCTGCCCCGCCGTCGGCTGTTCCTTGCCCATGATCATCTTGAACAGCGTGGTCTTGCCCGCGCCGTTGCCGCCGATCACGCCGACGATGCCCCCGCGCGGCAGGTCGAAAGAGACGTTCTCGAACAGGATGCGGTCATCGAAGGCCTTGGTCAGGTTGTTGGCGCGGATGACCAGGTCGCCGAGGCGTTCGCCCGACGGGATCTGGATCTGCAGGTTGCTCTCCTTGGTGTCCACCTGCTGCGCGGCCAGTTCCTCGTACCGCGCGATACGCGCCTTGCTCTTGGCCTGGCGCGCTTTCGGGTTCATGCGGATCCACGACAGTTCCTGCTCGAGCAGTTTCTGGCGGCTCACCGCCGCCTTCTGTTCCCGTTCGGTCTCGGCCTGTTTCTGGACCAGCCACTGCTCGTAGTTGCCCTTGTAGGGGTAGCCATTTCCGCCATCGAGTTCGAGGATCCACTCGGTCACGTTGCTCAAGAAGTAACGGTCGTGGGTGATGACCACCACCGTGCCGGCGAAATTCTTGAGGTAGTTTTCAATCCACGCCACCGACTCGGCGTCGAGGTGGTTGGTCGGCTCGTCGAGCAGCAACACGTCGGGATTGGACAGGAGCAGGCGGCACAGGGCCACCCGGCGCTTTTCGCCGCCGGAGGTGCGGCTGATCGTCGCGTCGGCAGGGGGCAGGCGCAACGCCTCCATCGCCATCTCCACCTGGTGGTCGAGTTCCCACAGTTCGCGGGTGTCGATGATGTCCTGAATGCGGCCGAGTTCGTCGTTCAGCTTCTCTTGCTCCTCGTCGCTGAGGTCCTCCGATAGTTGTTCGCAGATCGCATCGTACCGCGCGAGGATCGCCCGCGAGTCGGCCACGCCTTCGTCGACGATTTCCGCCACGGTCTTCTCCGGGTCCAGTTGCGGCTCCTGGGGCAGGTAGCCGATCCGCGCGTTTTTCGCCCGGTATACCTCGCCCATGTAGTCGGTGTCTTCCCCGGCCATGATGCGGAGCAGGGTCGATTTGCCCGCGCCGTTCCCGCCGATCACCCCGATCTTCGCCCCGAAAAAGAAGGCGAGGGTGATCTCATTCAGGATCGTCGTCTTGTTGTGCTGCTTGGTCAGCTTCTGCAAATTGAATACATATTCGCCGGCCATGATGGGATCTCCGTAAAACGCCGAAACTGTAGCGGACCCCGCCGTTTGGTAAAGGGGAAAGGCATAACGACATGCGAACTTCCGGGATCTGCCCTTATGGTCTGCACGGATGACCCGCAGCACCGGTAAACCATGCTGGATGCGCTGGCTCCGTCAAGGAATAGAACAAGGTCGCGATGATGGTCCCCGCCTTTATCGGCGAGCAGCGCGATGCCGATGCCTTCACAACCTTCCGGTGCGTGGTACCGCATGTCGATGAATTTCCCGTTGAATCCTGTTCGGCATGGTTTACTCTCTGGACATGACCACAACTCCGACGACCTTCAAGATTTCCGGCGAACTGACCAACGATGCGAATGTCTGCAAGTTCCATTGCGACCGGCCCATCCTCGACAACTGGACCGTGGTGTTCAACAGCCCGGCCGACTCGCTGGGCTCGCCGCTGATCGACGCCCTGTTCGCCGTCGAGGGCGTCGCCTCGGTCACCGTTTCCGGCTCGACCATCACCGTGACCAAGTCGATCCCGACCCCCTGGCCGCACCTCGCCGCCGACATCGCCAAGGCCATCCGCGGCGGCTGCGCGGCGGGCGAACACCCGGTCGCCCCCGCCGTGATCGAACGGCTCCAGGCCATGCCGATGGACGACGCCGCCAAGGCCATCGCCGAGCTGTTCGAAACCCAGATCAACCCCGCGCTGGCCTCGCACGGCGGCTTCGTGAAGCTGCTGAAGATCGAGGACCGCGACGTGTACGTCGAGATGGGCGGCGGCTGTCAGGGCTGCGCCTCGGCCCGCGCCACCATGCGCTACGGCGTCGAAGGCGCGATCCGCAAGGTCGCCCCCCAGGTCCGCAACATCATCGACGCCACAGACCACGCTTCCGGCACCAATCCCTACTACTCCTGACACCCCATTCCCGTATGAAATCCATCCTGCTCGCCGCCCTCGTCCTCGCCACCGGTCTCGCCACCACCGCCCATGCCGCCCGGGCCAAGCTGGATCCGATCGCCCGCAATCCCTACGTCAGCGCGATTGTGATCGATGCCGACACCGGCCAGCCGCTGTTCACCCGCAACGCCGTTGCACCCGCCTATCCCGCCAGCGTGCTCAAGCTGATGGACCTCTACATCGTGCTCGACCTCGTCCAGCAGGGCCGGCTCAACCTGACCGATATGGTGTCGGTCAGCGCCGCCGCCTCGAACATGGGCGGCTCCCAGGTGTACCTGAAGGAAGGCGAACGCTTCAGCGTGGAAGACCTGCTCTACGCGCTGATGATCCAGTCGGCCAACGATGCGGCTCTCGCCCTGGCCGAACACATCGCCGGCAGCAAGGAGGCCTTTGTCGCCATGATGAACGCCAAGGCCCGCGAACTCGGCATGAAGGACACCACCTTCCATTCCGTGCACGGCCTGCCGCCCGCCGAAGGGCAGGGGGTGGATGTCACCACCGCCCGCGACCTCGCCATACTGTGCCGCGCCTTGATCGCCCTGCCCGGCGCCCTGACCTACACCTCCACCTCCGAACGCGGCTTCCGCAACGACACCTTCACCATGCAAACCCACAACAGCCTGCTCAAGCGGGTGCGCGGGTGCGACGGACTCAAGACCGGCTACTTCCGCGTCGCCGGCTACTCCATCGCCGCCACCGCCCAGCGCGACGGCCGCCGGATCATCTGCATCGTGATGGGCAGCGAGGACAAACAGACCCGCGACGCCCAAGCCATCCAGCTTATCGAACAGGGCTTCCTCGACCTCGCCCGCTGACCGCGATCACGGCTCATCCTCCCTGGCCGGGCAGGCCGGGTGAGCCGTTCCCGGCCGAAACGCCACAGCTCCCGCAGGCTCTCCGGGTTTTTCGGCCCGAGTCCGATTTCGCGTGACACCCCCGCCCGGTTTCCTATCATCGCCTTTTGTTTTTTGAGGTCGATTCGCGCGCAAGGGATCTACGCGGACCATGCAGTTTACCCAGAAATTGCTGATGGATTGGGCGGGGGTGGCGGTTTACCGCGACGCCAAGCTCCTCTACGAACGGGGCGCCGTTCAGGAGGTCGAATTCAACGGCCAATTCCTCGAAGGCACCCTGTCCTTCGGCAACCGCTCCCTGAAAAGCCGCGCGAAAATCCTGAAGGACGGCACCTGCGAAAACCTCTGTCCCTGCCGCGACAGCACCGAACGCGGCATCATCTGCGCCCACGTGGTCGCCCTCGGCATGGTCCTCGCCAAACGCGCGGAAAGCGACGTGAATCGCCGCCAGCAACAGGTGAAGGAGGAATCGGTGAAGGCCGCCCGCGTGGCCGAGGTCGATGAACAAGCCTACCTGCCCCGGGTCGTCGTCCAGACCTCCTCCCCGGACATCGCCCGCCTCGTGCTCGTCCTCGGCGACGGCTGGAACACCACCCCCCTGGTCACCCGCGTCCCCGTCCGCTGCCTGATCCGCGCCCGCAGCGGGGCGATGGTCCCGGTGGACCGCATGCCACGAGACAAGCCGGTCGGCCTGAGCAAGGAGGACGATGCCCTGATGTACGTGCTGGAGGACATTGCCGAAGGGCCGGTTCCGGAAAACCTCGAGCTGACCATCAAGGATTTTGCCAACATCCTGAAGCTGAAGGAAGGCCGCGCGATCAGTCTGCCCGACGGCTCCCCGGCCCGGATCGGCGGCACCCCCCTGGCCTCGATCCTCCACATCGACCTGCACCGCGTTTCCGGCGAGTTGATGGTCATGGTCCACACCGAACTCCCGTTTAACGAAACCGGCGAACCACCCGTTCACCTCGTGCAGGGCCGCACCGGCTGGATCTACGGCGGCGGCCACTTCTGGCCCCTCCAGCACGTCCTGCCCGTCCCGTTCCACGACGTCTACAACGGCCCGGCCAAGATCCCGCGCCCGCACGTACTGAAGTTCTTCGACCTCGAACTGCCAATGATCGAGAAGGAAATCCCGATCGCCACCGACCTGAACCGCGATCTGTTTTCGGTCGAGCCGGGCACCCCGAAGTTCCACCTCGAACTGCGCGGCAGCCAAGCCTCGCTGGCCGCGACCCTGCGCGCCGATTACCAGGGCGTGCTCGTCGTCGCCGACAAGAAGGAGGGCGCTCCCGTCTTCGCCCATCCCGATCCGGACGACGTGATGCGGTTCACCGTGCGCAACCCCGACGCCGAGAAACGCGGCCTCGCCCGGCTCGCCCGCGCCGGCTTCCGCGGCATCGTCGGCGACGACCTGTCGTCGATCGTCGGAACCCGCGAGGTCATGAA
>CALBHI010000257.1 GCA_937894535.1 uncultured Verrucomicrobiota bacterium | reverse complement strand
GCAGGCTGTTCATGCCTGTCTTGAACAGGCGTTGGGAGACGATGGACGGGCCGTGGGCGAACAGGATGGATGAGGCATCCTCGCCGACGAACAAGCCGATGCGGGCTTCCGGATTCTGCTGCATGCGGAGCAGGTTGCGCAGGGCAAACGAGGGGATGATGACACCTTCGACCTCGCGACCGGCCTCGCCAAAACGGCGAACGAGGCGGTCCACTTCCGCGCGGGCCACGGTGAAGGCGGTCACGTCCACTTTGCGGGCTGACCCCGGCGCGGCCACTTCCCCTTCGATATCGTAGTCGAGCACGGTGAGTTCGGGATCAAAGGGTAATTCCTTCCGGTAGGTCCAGTACACCAGGTTGGATAACTGGCTGGGGCGAACCTTGGGCAGGGCGAGAAACCGCAATTGAAGGCTGGGGAAGGTGCTCACCAGCCAGAGGGGCAGATCATCGGGGCAGCCGGACAGGGCGGTGCGCAGGAATTCGGTGAAGGCATCGGAGTCGATCTGCATGCCGGCCGGATAGGGTAGGTGTTTCCAGGTGGCGATGTGGCCGCGTTTCCATTCGACCCAGCGCAGGGCATCGTGGTCGATGTGGACGCCGATGACATGCCGGCGGGCGAGGTCAAAGGCTGGTCCGGCGGCGGTGGCTTGCCCCAGGCGGGAGCCGAGGCGGTCAAAGGTGTCGGCGAGGTTGATCATGGCATGAAGTGGTTGAATGCGAGGTCGCGGGCGAGGTTCTGGAAATGGTCGGCGCGGTCGGGTTGACCGTTCACCCGGTAAAACTCCGATAGGGACTGGCAGGCCATGATGGCCTGGTTGCTAGCCGTCCCGCGTTGGCGGGTGAGCAGGTCCGCGGCCTGTTCCAGCAGGGGACCGGCGTCCTCCATGCGGCCGAGGTCCATCATCAGCACGCCGAGGTTGTGGGCGGACACCGCGCGGGCGACCTGGTGGCGTTTGCCGAGGGTGGTGTAGATCCGCATGGCTTCGCGGTAGAGGCGTTCGGCTTCGGCGAGGTCGCCTCGCTGGCGCTGCACGTTGCCAAGGTTGTTCAGGGTGTTGGCATAGCGCGGGTGGTCGGTGCCGAGGCGGGCGCCGAAGACGTCGGCGGCCTCGCGGTAGAAGGCGAGGGCGGCATCGGGGTTGTCGCGGCGCATGGAGGTGTCGGCGAGGTGTTCAAGGATGGTGCCGGTGGCGACGTCGTCACGGCCCACGGTGGCATCAAGCACGACGAGGGCGCGACGGAAAAGTTCCTCGGCTTCGGGGAGACGCCCTTCGGATTGCAGGAGCAGGCCGACATCGTTCAGCGAGCTGACCAGGGCAGTGCTGTCGCGGGTGTCGAGGGTCTGACGGAGGGATTTTCCACGGCGTACCAGGTTTTCGCGGTGAAGTTGGCGGCGTAGCTCGGCGCGCTCCTGCTCCCATGATCGGGCCGCAGCGAGGTTGCGGTCGATCTGGCGCTGTTGGCGGTCGAGTTCGGCCAGCAGGCTGGTGTGGGTGCCCTGCAGGGTGTCATAGGCCTCGCGCAGGGTTTCCCGTTCGGAGGTCCAAGCGAGTTGCTGCCGGTGCAGGTCATCGCGCAGTGCGGTGAATTGCTGCTGTTCGCGGGCCAGTTGGCGTTCGAGGCGGTGGACACGGGCGGTGAGGTCGGCCAGGTGTTGCGGATCGGTGGATGACGCGAGCGCCTCGCGCGCTTCGGCGAGTTGCCGTTCCATCCGGGCCAGGTCGACGTAGGTCAGAGCCGGGTCGTCGGTTTTGACGTACATCAACCGGTACCCATCGCCGGCGTGGACGGGTTGGCTGGCCATCATCCCGAGCGCGGCGAGCAAGGACAGCGCCATCCGGGTGGCCTGGCGTCGTGGGTGGTGTTGTGGCGGGACGGGGTGCATGGTGCCTCCGGGGTTGGTCAGGTCCGTGCGGGTGTGGGGTTGGATGCGTGGCTGCCGGTGTCGGTGAACGGGAGCCCGAGTTGGCGTGCGAGTTCCTTCGGGCGGGGGGAGCGTTCCATCGCGGTTTCGGCATCGATCTTGCGTTCATCCACGAGTCGCCTCAACGCATCGTTCAGGGTCATCATGCCCTCGGCCTTGCCCGTCTGGATCACCGAATAGATCTGCTGAAGCTGGCGCTCGCGGATGAGGTTGCGGATCGCGCTGTTCACCAGCATGACTTCGCAGGCAAGCACGCGGCGGTCGCCGTCGGCGCCGAGCAGCAGGGTCTGGG
>CALBHI010000256.1 GCA_937894535.1 uncultured Verrucomicrobiota bacterium | reverse complement strand
TGTCCACCGCGAACCCGTGGTTCTGCGACGTGATGTCCACCCGGCCGGTGGCGAGTTCGATCACCGGCTGGTTGCCGCCGCGGTGGCCGAACTTCAGCTTGAAGGTTTTGCCGCCCATGGCCAGCCCGAGCAACTGGTGCCCGAAACAGATGCCGAAGGTCGGCAATCCGGTGTCGATGATCCGGCGCAACTGGCGCACCGTATCCGGAACGCCCTCCGGATCGCCCGGGCCGTTCGAAATGAAAAAGCCGTGCGGCTTCAGGTTCAGGATATCGTCCGCCTTGAACTGGTTCGGGAAGACATGCAGCCGGCAACCGAGTGCCGACAGGATGCGCAGCTGGTTGGTCTTGATGCCGCAGTCGATCACCGCGATGACCCGTGCGTTGCCCTCGGAACCGGGGAACACATAGGGATTTTTCGTGCTCACTTCGCTGCACAGGTCGCGGCCGACCAGGCCCTGCGAAGCCCGCGCCTTGGCCACCAGGCTGGCCGGATCGGTGTCGATCGACGACATCACGCACTTCATCGCGCCCCGCGAGCGGATGTGAAGGGTCACCGCGCGCGTATCCACCTGGTGGATGCCCAGGATGTGGTGGCGCATCAGGTAGTCAGGCAACGTCATGTCCGCGCGCCAATTGCTGGCGATACGGCTTGCTTCGCCAATGACCAGGCCGCGCGCATGGGGTTGGTACGATTCGTTGTCCTCCGGATTCACGCCGTAATTGCCGATGAGCGGGTAGGTCAGGGTCACGATCTGGCCGTTGTAGGAGGGGTCGGTCAGGATCTCCTGGTATCCGGTCATCGAGGTGTTGAACACCAGTTCCCCGTGGACTTCGCCGGGGCCGGTAAACGACTCCCCCTCGAAGGTTGTGCCATCTTCCAATGCAATCAGTGCTTTCATAAATGTCATGCGATCCCTTCCCGTGCATCAACCGACGCGGATGGCGCAGGCGCTGCTACGCGTCCGCCGGGCATCATACGTTTTCAAACTCCACCGCGGCGCCGATGAAGTCGCGGAAGAGCGGGTGGGGGGCCAACGGTTGTGATTTGAGTTCCGGATGAAACTGCGTGGCCACGAACCACGGATGGTCCGCCAACTCCACCATCTCGACGAGGTGGCCGTCCGGCGACAGGCCCGACAGGATCAAGCCGGCCTTCTCCAGTTGCCCGCGGTAGGTGTTGTTCACTTCAAAGCGGTGGCGGTGGCGCTCGCTGATGGTCGCGGATTGATACGCTGCATGGGCCTTTG
>CALBHI010000255.1 GCA_937894535.1 uncultured Verrucomicrobiota bacterium | reverse complement strand
GAAACAGGAGTGGGAAGACACCAACGCGGTGCCCAGCCTCGTGCGGGTGACGTTGTACATGGAGCCGGTAGAGAAATACGAACCCGCGCTCAAGATGCAGCGCATCATCCAGGTTCCGGTCGCGCCGGCGGTTACCGGTGCGGTCACCGCCACCCAGTCGCCCGGCGAAGGCGGGGCGATGCAGCCCGGTCAGAACCAGCAGAATCCGGGGGGAGGGCAGGCTCCGGCTGAAGGCGGAGGCGGGCGGGGCGGAGGCCCTCGTATCATTTCGCCGGGCGCACAACCACCGCCGGGAGGTGCCGGATGAACCGGGAACCGTTGTTGTCCAAGGATTGGACATCCGCCCCGTCACGGGTTCCAGGGACTGGACAATCCGCGCGGGGCGGACGCGAGGGTGCGGCGCTGATCGTCTCGGTGTGGGTCATCCTGATCCTCACCTTGTTGATCAGCTCGATGGCGTTCGACATGCAGGTTGAGGCCAATGTCGCGGCCTTTCAGCGCAAGCGCACCAAATCGCAGTACCTCGCGCGCGCCGGGATGGAATGGACGATGGCGGTGCTGTCCCGCAAGGTCACCGAAACGATGGACGAGGAGCTGGTGCTTGAGCCCAACCAGGACGAGCAACTGGTCGTCGCGTCGATCAACCTGTCGCGCGGGGTCGGTGTGGCCGGCATCGAAAAGACCCTTGGCGACGGCAAGTTCATCATCGACATCGTGCCGGAGGAAAGCCGCCGCAACGTCAACACCCTCAGCGAAGAGGATTGGGAGGAGATCCTCGACCAGGCCGGGGTCGAAAACACGCGGTGGTCCGACTTGATCCATTGCTTCATGGATTGGATCGACGAGGATGACAACTACCGGCTGCACGGGGCCGAGTCGGACGATGTCTTTTACAAGAGCGCCAAGTACGAGGTGAAAAACGCCCCGCTGGATACGGTGGACGAGTTGCTGATGATCAAGGGCTTCGAGCCCGCATTGCTCTACGGCGGGCCCTCCCAAGACGATGAAAATGTCGTGTATGCCGGGATTGCCGGCTGGCTCACCACCTGGGGCGACGGCAAGGTCAACATCAACACCGCCTCGCGCGAGGTCCTGCTCACCCTGCCCAACATCGAGGAGGATGTCATCGACCGCATCCTCGAATTCCGGACCGGCCTCGATGCCCTGGCCAACACCAAGGACGACGGCTTCCGCGACATCGAGGAGGCCATCCAGAAAACCGGGCTCGACCCGCAGCTCGCCGACCGGATCACCACCACCGAACGCAAGTACCTGCGCGTCGTCTCGATCGGCGAGGTTGACGGCGTGCGCAACGGGATCTGGGCCATTTTGCAGGCCTCCGAAGGGGATGTCATTCCGGTGTTCTGGCGCGAGGAAGCCATGCCGTGAGCCGCGAATGTTGAAGGTTGAATGTTGATCTAAATTGACCATACTGCTGGTTTTATGTCGGAAGAAGTCCAAATAGCCTTTGTTTTGCGCGATAAACGCGTGGAGTGGACGGTGTTGCAACAGCGCAAACACCGTGCCGAGATCGTCCAGCAGCAGGATGTTGCGTTGGAATGGCCGGAGGGCGTCACCGACCTGCGGTCGCCCGAGGCGGCGGCGTTCCTCAAAACCAAGATGCCGGCGTTCAAGGGGCGGCTTGGTCTGGTCATTCCCGCCGACCGGGTGTTGTTGCGGGTGGTGGAGTTGCCGTCCACCGATCCCGCCGAGTTGTTTGGCATGGCCGAATTGCAGGTGGACAAGTTTTCGCCGTTCCCCTCCGACCAGATGTCGGTGTCCCTCGAAGTGCTGGCCGAGCAGGACGGTGTGTCGCGGGTGATGATCGCCGCCGTGCAACACCAGGTGATCGATCAGCTGGGCGGGTTCCTGGTGCAGGCCGGTCTGTACCCGCAGTCGGTTGATGTCGATGTGCTCGGCTGGTGGACCTTGATCAGCGATCAGGGTCGCCTTCGCGCCAACGGGCAGGAGATCGTGGTGATCCACGACGATCATTGCGCGCAATTGCTGGTCGTGCGTGACGGCACCCCGGTGATGATCCGGGCCCTGGACTCCGCGCTCGATCTTGCCTCCGCCGCCGCCGTGGATGACGTGATGCAGGAAATCGAATACACCCTGGTGACGTTGGAGAGCGGGTGGGGGGCGCAACCGATCGTCGGCCTGACCGTGTGGTCGCATGACCGGGTCGCCCCGGAGCTGGTTGACGCCCTGAAGGCGGCGGCCCCGTTCCCGGTCACCTTGTCCAGTTTGCGCGACCTGCCCCCGCTCAGCGAAGGCATCAGCCGCCGTATG
>CALBHI010000254.1 GCA_937894535.1 uncultured Verrucomicrobiota bacterium | reverse complement strand
GAATACTGGCTGGCCGGAAAATTCAAGACCACCGACCTCGAGGTCGGCGACGACCCCGACTTCATCGCCGAAGATTTGCTGGAATTCCTGTACCGCAATGCCTACAGCGCGCACACCGCGGCGGTGGCGGAAGGCTTCAGCGGCGTGGACGAGGCCTACAACGTCACCCGCGCGGAAACGATCCGGTTTGTGCGGGAAACCAGCCGGCAGAGCGGAGGCATCTGTGCGCGCATCCGCCTGCGCCTCGAGCAGTCGGTCGTTTTGTCCCGCACCGCGTTCCGCGCCGCGCTGGTGGTGGAGAACGGTGTCGAGACGCCACTCGAGGAGATCGAGGTGCTGGTGAAGGTCACCGATGCCGATGGTAACGAGGTCACCGAGCGGTTCCAGGTGCGTACGCCTGAGCTGGAGGGATTCTCCGGGGTGGATGGCGCCGGCGTGCTGCCGGGGTTGACCGACGGTCGAGCGACGTGGGTCCTGGTGCCGACCTCCGACGCCGCCCCGACGAATACCGTCGAGTACTTTGTCGGCGGATCACTCCGGTACCGGCAGGACGGAACGCTGATCACCATTCCGCTCGAACCGGCCAAGATCACCGTGTTGCCCTCGCCGCGTCTCGCGGTGCGGTATTTTCACCAGCGTGACGTGTTCAGCGACGATCCGTTCACGCCGGAGATCGAACCCAGCGAACCGTTTTCGCTTGGCATGCTGATTTCCAACGAAGGCTTTGGTCTCGCCCGCAACTTCCGCATCACCTCCGGCCAGCCGACCATTGTCGACAACGAGAAGGGCCTGTTCATCGATTTCGAGATCATTGCCACCGAGGTCGGCGGTGTGGGCCTGAACCCGTCGCTAACGGCCAATTTCGGTGACATTGATCCCGGCCAGACCAAGGTCGGGCGCTGGCTGTTCAAGAGCACGTTGCAAGGATTGTTCACCGAGTATGCGGCATCGTTCGAGCACATCGACGGCCTGGGCGACCGGCGGTTGTCGTTGATCGACACCCTCGAGATCCACGAGATGATCCGCATGGTCCAGGCCGACCGTTCGTTCGAGGACGGTCTGCCCGATTTCCTCGTCAACGACGTCCCGGATCTGCGCGATTATCCCGACACGCTGTGGTTCAGCGACGGCACAACCAGCCCGGTGGCGATCCGGACCAACGGCGTGACCAGCGGGTTGGTCAGTCCCGCACAATTGACCGTCACCCTGACCGCGAACCTTGCCGGTGGCTGGAACTACCTGCGGCAGGCCGATCCCGCCGACGTGCGGTTCCGGCTGGTCGAGGTGCGCCGCGCCGACAACTCCGCGCTCAACATTGCAGCCAACGTCTGGCGCACCGACCGGACGTTCCTCGGGCTCGGATCGCGGCCGGTGCGGGAAAACATGCTGCATCTCCTCGATTATGTTGAAGGTGCGGGTCCGCACACCTATACGCTGTTGTATGAAGTCAACACGCTGGCGCTCGATGTGACGCCGCCGGTCAGTGCGGTGGCGCCGCTACCGCCGGTCAGTTTCCCTAGCTTCGTCGTAGGCTGGGCGGGTGATGACGAGACCAACGGCAGTGGACTCGCCTTCTTCGATGTGTTTGTTTCCGTCAACGGCGGTCCGTTCTCCAACTGGATATCCCGCACCACCGCGCGGGGTGCCTTGTTCCAGGGCCAGGCGAGTAATACCTATGCCTTCTTTAGCCGCGCCGCCGACAACCAGGGCAACGTCGAGCCGGCGCCCGTCTCTGCGCAGGCCACCACGGTGGCCTCGCTGGTCAACACCCCGCCGGCGCTGGCGTATCCCGCCGTGACCATTATCGACGAAGGCGCGACCTTGTCGCTGCTGCCGGTCGTGTCGGATGCCGACATCCCGCAGCAGTTGTTGACGTTTGCGCTGGTGGGCGGTGCGCCGGCCGGGTTGACGGTTGATCCGGTCACGGGTCAGGTGCTGTATCCGACCGGTGAGACCACCGGTCCATCGTCCAATCGCGTGACGGTGCGGGTGACCGACGACGGCGTGCCGGCGTTGAGCGCCACCAGCGTGATCGACATCATCGTGCACGAGGTCAACCAGGTCCCGGTCCTGCCGGTCATCGCAAACCGGATCGTGGTTGGCGCAACCAACCTCGCCTTCACCATCGCCGCCACGGATGCCGACCGGCCCCTCAACGCCCTCGCGTATGCCCTGGCTTCCGGCGCGCCGGACGGCGCGTCGATCAACGCGGCGAGCGGGCAATTCGCGTGGACCCCCGCGCCGGAACAGATTCCGGGCGCGTACACCCTCGCGGTCACGGCGACCGACAACGGGGTGCCGGCCCTGTCGGTCACGCAATCGTTCGCGGTGGTGGTGAAGCAGCGCCCGGTGATTTCATGGGGCACTCCGTCGCCGATGGTGCGCGGTATTCCGCTGACCACCAACCAGCTCAACGCCACCGCCGATGTGCCGGGAACGTTCGCGTACAATCCGCCGCCCGGCAGTATCCTTCCTGTCGGCATCCGGAGTTTACGGGTCACGTTGACGCCGGATGACCTGGACGCCTATGTGTCGGTCACCGCCAACGTGTCGGTTGTGGTGGAGCCCTCGCCGCAGGTCATCGAATTTCCCGCCGTGGCGGGGGTTACGGCCACCAGTGTGGTGACATTGACGGCGACCGCATCCTCTGGATTGCCGGTGGACTTCGACGTGGTGGAAGGTCCGGCCGTGTTGTTTGGCAACGAGTTGACGTTGGTCGGTTATGGCGAGGTGCGGGTGGTGGCGCGGCAGAGTGGCAATGCCGACTGGTTGCCCGCGCTGCCGGTCACCAATGTCATCGCGGTTGCGCCGTTGTCGATCGCGTTCACCTGGCCGATACCGGAGCCGGCGCTCTTCGGCACGCCGTTGGGCGATGTCCAGCTCAACGCGAGCGCGAGTGTGACGGGCGCTTTTGTCTATGCACCAGGCGCGGGGGAGGTCCTTCCGGCGGGCACCAACATGCTGTCGGCCACGTTCACGCCCGTCGATTACACGCTGTATGCGGTGTCCACGATTCAGGTGGCGTGGGTCATCCAGCCGTTTGTGATCATCCGGCCGGGGGAGCTGGTCTTGCGTCGCGGCGAATCCGGAGGGCTTGGGATCGGGGTATGGGCAGGCGGCGAGCCGTATGCTGCCGGACTGGATTTTGCCTCCTTCCAGCTACAGGTTGCCACCAGCGCCTTGTCGGATGTCGCCGTGGTGGTCGATCCCGGACTGGCGCAGATCGGTGTAACCAATCTGGCCACCAACCTGATTCACGTCAGTATCCAGGCGTTGCCAGGTCAGGTCTTGCCGGTCACCGGAACCTTGGTGCGGCTACAAGCGAGGATGCCGGTGGACCAAGGCACGCAGCGTATTCCGGTTCGGCTGTTGGAGCCGGCCGCCCGCGATATGCTGGGGCGTACGATCGAAATCGTGCGAGGCGGGGAGGGCATGATCACCCTGATGGGAGATGAGCCGTTGTTCGCGACGTTGAGCGTAGATGGCGCGGGCGTGCGTTTGCCGGTAAATGTCGTGCCGGGTTCGTGGATGCTCGAATTTACAACCAACATGTTAAGGGATGATGGTTGGTTCCCGGTCCAGTCCTTCAATGATGAGATGGATGTCCGGATTCTTATGGATGCCGCTCCGGAGGCACCGGTTCGCTATTATCGCGTGATCCGTGTGGGTCCGTAATCCGGATGGTCTCATGCCGCAGCGGCCTCGAATCGCGTGTCGATCACGATGCCCGGGCAAAACGTAAGCGCCGTGGGCCGCAACGAGGCCGGGGCTTACGGGAAGGTGATGGCGGTGCGGGGGAGGTCGAGGCGGAGGGAGGAAAACGAGCGTTGGACCATGCGTTCGTCGAGGTTGATGCGGCGGGCGTCGGGATCGACGGTCAGGGTGTAATGATCGGCTTCGGTTTCGCGCCAGGGGAAAACCATCCGGTCGGTGATGCTTTCGCCAGGGGCGAGGGTGTGGGTGACCAGGCGGTCCTTGACGTCGTGCATGGCGTTCTGTTGGCCGAGCAGGGCGGGGCGGAGTTTGCGTTTGTTCGCGTCGGTGATGAGGGCGTTGCTCCAGGGTTGGTAAAGGATGGTTTCCGCGGTGCTGCGGTTGACGATGGTGACGTCGAAGACGAGGTACCATTCGGAGCTTTCGGTTTCGGTGCCGAGCATCGAGACGAGGGTGACGGGGCCGACGCGCGGGGCGCCGATGGTGATTTCCAGCTCGTCGATCAGGGCGGGTGCGCCGAGGCGGGCTTCGATGATGTCGTCGGCCAGCACGGCGCGTAACGACTCGCTGCTCGGCGTGGCGAGCACGGAGGGGGCGGGTTCGTCGCTGGTCCAGGCGATGTAGGCGGCGGCGAGGCCGAGCAGGGTAAAGGCGCCGCCGGCGTAGAGGGCGATGCGGCGGAGCAGCAGGCGGAACGGATCGCGGTAGGCGCGCGCTTCGCCGGTGGTGATGGTGTCGGAGCCGACGGCCTCGACCTTGCGGGCAGCCTCGCGTTCGGCGGCGAGGGTGTCACGTTCCTGGCGGAGCGCGGCGAGTTCCGCGCGCACCCGATCGGCATCGGTCCCGATCTTTTCGCGTTCACGAAGGAGGGCGGCCTCGGCATCGCTACGGGCGGTGTGTTCGGCGGCGAGGGCGACTGCGGCCGCGTCGCGTTCGGCGCGGCGGGCTTCCTCGATCGCCTGCTGGCGGGCGGCCTGTTCGGCGGCGAGGGCTTGCTGGTGCGCGGCCTCGCGGGCGTCGGCCAATGCACGGGCTTCGCGCTGCGCGGTGTCGAGGGCGGCCACCGCCGCGTCGCGTTCGGTGATGGCGGCGGCGAGGGCGTCGTTGAGTTCGGTGCGCTGGTCTTTCAGGACGGCGTCGAGGTATTCCCGCTCGGCGGTGAGCCGTTCGATGCGCTCGTCGGTGTCACGCAGCCGGGCGAGGGCGGTGTCGCGTTCGGTTTCGAGTTCGCGGCGAAGGGCGGCCTGTTCCTTGGATGAGGCTTCGCGGGCGGCGTCGCGCTCGGCGGTGAGGCGGGTTTCGAGGTCTCGTTGCTGTTGGCGTGCCTGGTCGAGGGAGGCGGAGAGGGCCTGGTAGTCGGTGGTCAGTTTGGCGAGCTGGGCTTCGAGGCGCAGGCGTTCGGCGGCGGCGGCCTCGCGTTCGGTGTCCCGGCGCTCCTGGTCGATCCGGTGTGTTTCGAGCGCGGCGGCGAGGGCGGTTTCGTGGTCGCGCTGGAGGGTGGTGGTCTCGGCGGTGCGGGCGGCGAGCGCGGCTTCCGCGTGGTTGAGGCGGGTGCGCAGGGCCTCGCGTTCCTGTTCGGCGGCGCGGCGGGCCTTTTCCTGTTCGTCGCGTTGGGCGGTAAGGGTGCGGATGGTGGCTTCGAGGGCCGGATCGGGCGCGGGCGGTGCGGGTGGCGGGGCTAGAGGTGGTGTTGCGGGAGCCGGCGCTGCGGGCGGTGGGGGCGCGGGTGCGGGCGGTGGTTTCACCGGCGGTGGTGCGGCGGCGGGGGGCGTCACCGGCGGTGCGGGTCGGTTTCGCGGGGTTGCCGGCGGCGCGGCGGGGGCCGGGCGGCTTGGTGCCGGGGGTGCGGGCGCGGCGGGAGGCGGTGCGATCGGTGCCGGTTTCGGCTCGGCGGGTATCGTTGATGGATGCGGCACGGTCACCACGGTTGCGCAGTCGGGGCATTTCACCAGCATGCCGGCGCCACGTTCATCGATGGCCAGTTTGCGCGAGCAGGAGGGGCAGAGGAATTTGATATCGGCCATCGTTATTCCTTCAGGTGGACGTGGAGGGCGCCGTCGCGGACGTCGAGGTGTTCGATGCCGCGGGCAAACGCGGACCAGAAGCCGTTGGTGGCGCCGAATGCGACGACGAGGTTCTGGTTCTTGATGTCGCCCCACCAGGCGGCGGGCAGGGGAACGCCGCCGAGGCTGATGCCCCGGAGGGTAACGTTCGGCTGTGCGTTCGAGTAGGCGAGGGTGATGCCCATGGTCAGGCGGAGTGTTTTGCCGCCGATGAAGGGCAGGGCGGGGTCCATCGGGGCGAGGATCTTCAGGCTGGCCAGATGGTCGGTGAGATCGATGGCGACATGCCGGGCGAGGTTGGTGTCCTGGTTCAGCAGGGCGTTCAGTTCACGCTCGGTGAACACGAGGCGGCGGCTGGCCGGATCTTCGCGGTACGGCTCCGGCGCGGTGGTGCCGGCGGGCGCGGCCGGGGTGGCGGCCTGTTCGATCTGTTCGAGTTTCCGGTCTAGCGCGGCCTGTTCCTGCGGCTTCAGGGCGACCGGCGCGAACGGCGCGGCGTGGAGGGTGCGCTGGAACCACCAGAGGGAGCCGAGGATGGCGGCGAGCAACAAGGCGATCAGCAGCAGGATCGCGTGCAGACAGCCG
>CALBHI010000253.1 GCA_937894535.1 uncultured Verrucomicrobiota bacterium | reverse complement strand
TGCTGCTGTTCTGTTATGGCCTGTTCAACTGGATCGGCATTTCCTCGTATGTGCGGGCGGAATTCCTGCGGTTGCGGCGGATGCCTTTTGTCGATGCGGCACGCTGCCTGGGCCTTTCCAACGGGGCGATCATGTTCCGGCACATCCTGCCGAATGCGCTTACCCCGATCATCACGTTCTTCCCGTTTTCCCTGGTTGGGGCGATTGGATCACTCGCCATGCTCGACTACCTCGGCTTTGGCTTGCCACCGCCGACACCCAGTTGGGGTGAACTGTTGCAGCAGGCGCAGTTTTTCCGCTGGGCTTGGTGGTTGATTCTATATCCATCCCTGGCCCTGTTTGCGGTGATCCTGATGGGTGTGTTCATCGGGGAGGCGGTGCGCGATGCCTATGATCCGAAACCGGTGATGAAGATGTCATGAGCAATCCGGGTGACGATAAAAAAAGGGGCCCGATCGAACCGTTGTTGCGGGTCGAGGATTTGGTGGTGTCGTTTGCCACCGAGGCTGGCGTGGCCCGTGCGGTGGACGGGGTATCCTTTTCCATCATGCCGGGGGAGATCCTCGGCGTCGTGGGTGAGTCGGGGTGCGGTAAGTCGGTGACGGCGATGAGTCTGTTGCGGCTGATCCCGCATCCGCCCGGACGGATCGAGCGAGGGTGTGCCTGGTTCCGGGGCCGGGACCTGTTAGCCATGCCGATCGATGCCTTGCGGCGGGTGCGTGGCCGCGAAATCGGCATGATCTTCCAGGAACCCATGACCGCGTTGTCGCCGCTGCATCGCATTGGCAGCCAATTGGTGGAGGCGCAACAATTCCACGGTGATATCGGTCGCGATCAGGCGTGGGCGCACGCCGTGCGCTGGCTCGAGCGGGTCGGCATTCCCGATGCACCCGACCGGATGTATGCGTATCCGCATGAGCTTTCCGGCGGCATGCGTCAGCGGGTCATGATCGCCTCGGTGTTGATGATGGAGCCGGCGCTGATCATCGCCGATGAACCGACGACCGCACTGGACGTAACCATCCAGGCACAGATCCTGCGGTTGCTCATGGAGGCAAAAAACCGCGATACCGCGGTGCTGTTGATCACCCATAACCTTGGGGTAATTTGGGAGACTTGTTCACGCCTGCTCGTGATGTATGCCTCCGAGATTGTAGAGCAAGGACCGGTGGAGGATGTTTTCGCCGGACCGCGGCATCCCTACACACGCGCATTGCTCAAGGCCAATCCCGCCATGGCCGTCCGGGGTGGCCGGCTGGAAACCATACCCGGACAGGTGCCCTCGCTGTTACGGCGACCGAACGGTTGCCGTTTTGCCGACCGTTGTCCGATGGCGCTCGACACCTGTCGGCAAGCGGCGGTGCCATTAACCCGGGCGGGTGCCCGTTCGGTGCGTTGTTTGCGGGCCGATGCCATGGAAGCGGGCGGGGAGATGACGCCATGAGCTCCGAACCGTTACTCAGCGTGGACCGGGTCAATGTATGGTTCCCGATTCGCCGCGGGATTTTCTCGCGGGTGCGTGGCCACATCCGTGCAGTGCAGGACGTCTCACTCACCGTGCAGGCCGGGGAAGTGCTTGGTCTGGTGGGCGAATCCGGGTGTGGAAAATCCACCTTGGCGCGTTCCATCTTAATGCTCCAGCCCCCGGTCAGCGGGACGATACGGTGGCAGGGTCGCGATGTCTACCGGCTTGGCGGGGAGGAATTGCGGCAGGTACGCCGGCAGATCCAGATCGTGTTTCAGGATCCGTATGCCTCGCTCAATCCACGTTTGCCGGTGGCACAAATCGTGACCGAGGGGCTGGTAGCACACCGGATGATCCGGGCAGATCAGGCGGCGGATCGTGCGGCGGTACTGCTGGCCGATGTTGGCCTGGGTACGGACGCCTTGTACCGCTATCCACATGAATTTTCGGGTGGCCAGCGCCAACGCATCAGCATCGCCCGCGCCTTATCGATGAATCCCAAGCTGATCGTCTGCGATGAAGCGGTTAGTGCGCTGGACGTCTCGATCCAGGCGCAGGTCATCAACCTGCTGATGGAGTTGCGGGCGAAGTATGGATTGTCCTACCTCTTCATTTCGCATGACCTGAGTGTCGTGAAGCTCATAGCGGATCGCGTCGCGGTGATGTACCTCGGACGGGTGGTGGAGGAGGGACCGACCGCCCAGGTCATGGCCAATCCGGTTCACCCGTACACGGAAGCCCTGCTGGCGGTGGTACCTGAAGTGGGACGTCCGCGCGGTCAGTTACCGGTATTGGCAGGGGAAATTCCCTCGGTGGCAAGGCCTCCCGCGGGTTGTGCGTTCCATACGCGATGCCCACTGGCGGTGGATCGCTGCCGCTCGGAGCGACCGGAATTGGCGGGCGAAGAAGGCCACAAGGCCAGTTGCCATATCCGGAGCGCTTGACTAGACTATCCCTGTCAACGGGGCCTGTTGGTTGAAACAACGCAATCCTGGAGGTGCGACATGAGCAAGCCGATACTGGTGCGTGAAGTGATGGCGACGGGGTTGGTGACCGTGAACCCGGCCACGCCGATTTTCCAAGCGATCACCATGTTGCTTAAGAACCGGATTTCCGGCGCTCCCGTGGTGGATGACGCGGGAAAACTGGTCGGTGTCCTCTCGGAGAAGGATTGTTTGCGGGTGTTCGCCAACGAGGCGTTTTTCTCCCAGAATGCCGGGGGGCCGGTCTCGGATTACATGACCACGAACATCCAGACGGTTGATCCGGATGACGACGTGTTCAAAACGGCCAGTGTGTTTCTCAAGCATTCCTTCCGGCGTTTGCCAGTTGTCGAGGATGGCCGGTTGGTCGGCCAGATCAGCCGTCGCGATATTCTCAAGGCCAGCCTCACCATCGCGCATGAATCACCGGTCAAGAAGGAATGGACCGACGCGAAATACATAACCGACGAGATCAAGGCAGTGCTGGCGGATCGTCCGCACGACGATTAACCATGGTTCGGAGGGAGCAGGGCGACGTCCAGCCGAGATTGGCAACCCGGGCGTTCAGGAACCCGGGTATATGACCTTGCCACCGGCTTGTTGGAAGGCTGACAAGGGCTCCGGGTTCCACCCGTCGTACAGGGGATGACCGGCGACGATAACCGCACCAACACCTCGCTTGCCCGCTTCTGCCCAGGTGATCAGCGGGAATCCGATGTTCTGGCTCAGGTTCGTTCGGCCATGCGCATCAATCACGGCCTCGATCAGGTTGCTCCAACCACCGGCATGAATCAAGGACATGACGGCGGGTATGGTGCCGCATACCGCCACCTTGTGACCCCGTTTCGCACATTCGTTGATCTGTTGATTCAATGAGCTGATCGCCTGTTGAACTTCGGATTCCATGGCGGATAGGGCCGCAGGCGAAAGGATGCCACGGGTCTTCTCCTGCTGGCTCAACTCGGCGACCGAGGAATCCGTTGGTCGCGGACCACCCTGGTGCTGCACGACGCCATGCCAGAAATGCGCCGGTTGATCAACGGTGCGGGCCTGAATCAATTGCAACAGGACGGTTGGGAGAAATGCGGCGGCGGCGGTGGTCGTGAACAAGGAGATGCGGTCGTGGTGCACGGTTCCCAGCAGGGATTGTCCGTTTAGTTTCATGACCGAGGGCTCAACGATGTGGAACAGGCCATCGCGCGCCAGAAGATGACGAACACCGGAGGCGACGGCGTGCAGGTTGTCGGCGGAACCGAGGACACACGTAGCGGTGATCGCGGCGGCTGGACCATGGTCCTTCAGGATGGCCGCAGCAATCGATCCGGTAAACTCTTCGGCATAATGGAGCATGCCAGCCTGCTTGAAGATTGATGCCGAAGCCGGAGAGGGATCCACCCCGATGACCTTCATGCCTTGATCGCGCATGGCCATGGCTAAGGCTCCATTGCCGCAACCGATATCGATCACCAGCGCACCGCTGGAGAGATTGCCGAGACGGCCTACATCGTGCGTCAAAGCCTGGAAAAAGGTGCGTTGTTGCTCGGAGGCAGGCGAACAAGATCGAAGCGCGGGGAGACCACCCGGTTTGATCACATCAAGCAGTTGAAGGTGTTGGCAGGTGCCGCAATGGGATAGGGTGACCGGGACCGGTGCTTCGGCCGCCGTCATTTTTTTCAGTAATTCCGGATCGGTGTAGCCCCGGGCAGGTACGGACCCGAGGGCGGCCACGGGACGCACTTGGCGGCTGTTGCAGCATCGACAGGATTTTCGGTGCGACCAGGTTTTTGCCATCTCGGGAGCGCGCTCCTTTGTTGGGCGATGATAGAGCAGGGCAGGACCCGTGTAAAGTGAACAGCACATGCTTGGGCGATTTCATGACCGCAAAAAGTCTTGAGGTTGCAAGGGCTTACGGGCTTTACTGGCGCCATGTCATCCTCTGCATCGAGCCCGCTGGCCATCGTGATTCCCACCATGGGCCGACCCATCCTGCTCCGCACCCTCGACTCGTTGCTCGACAATCCGGGTATTGAACGATGCGAAATCGTGGTGGTTGGGGTCATCCCTGATCCGGGGGTGGCGAAATCCCTGTCCGCGAGGGTGGAAGCCCATCCGTTCATCAGGCACTTGTCGATCCGCTACGAAAAGGGTGACGCCAGTTTGAAGCGGAATACCGGTGCTGCTGCTACCCGAGCCCCGATCCTGGCCTTTCTTGACGATGACGTCCATGTGCCGCCCACGTGGCTGGAGGCCATGTGCCACTGTTTTGCTGATCCGTCGGTTGCCTTGGTGAGTGGTCCATCGCTGGTGCCTGATGATATCCCGCCGCTGGCCCGGTTGGCTGGCATGGCGCTTTCCTCGCGTGCTGCGGGAGATGTCTCGCTGCGCTATCTCGGAGGAGGAGATGAGCCACGCGCGATCAAATGGTCGGGAATCATCGGGTGCAACATGTTGTTTCGACGTTCCGTCTTTGAGCAATTGGGCGGGTTTGACCCGGAGTTTTATCCCGGCGAAGAGATGAAGGCCTCGTACCTGACATCGCGGCTGGGTTATCAATTGCTGTTCAATCCCAAGGCTCCGGTGTTCCATTATCCGAAACAGACGTTTCGTGGTTTCTGGCGTCAGATCTACCGGTACGGTGCGACGCGGATCCGACTGATCCGTGCCGGCGTGGAGGTTGAGCTGGGACCGCTGGTTCCTGGAATCTGGGTCCTTTCGCTGGTGGTGCTGGGCATGGCATCGCTGGTGTCGGTGTGGGCCTGGCGGTTACTGATGCTCGAATTGGCCTTGTATGCCCTGGTGGTCGTGTGGTTCACCTGGGAGGTCGTGCGCCGGTCCCGGCGGGCAATCGACCTGCTTCTGGTCTTCATGCAGCCGTTTATGCACCTCAGCTACGGGGTCGGCATCTGGACGGAGCTATTCCGGCCGGACAAGGATTTGAGCGATCAGCTGGGTAAACCTACCGACTGAACGTCTAGCGGGTGAGCCCGGTCATCGTGCGGTGGAAGTCGGGCCGGTTATAAATCGGTAACGCGACATCCTCGCGGAAATAGGCGTTGCCCCGGTAGTAACTCCAGTTCAGGGCGGTCACCGGATATGACTTCGACTGCAGCAAAACAAACGCATTGGCGACGCCGCCAATAAATGGCGCATCGGGAACACCGCGGGGAATTTCCCGGATGCCGACACGGTGCCAGTCGGTGAGTTGGCGCAATTCGGCTGTGGCCCAATCGTTTGGTGGTTGCAACGAGGCGGCGGTGCCAGGACCGGTTCCGCCTACGCCGTCGCGCGTGCGGATACCTGCCTGAAACCACGGATCACCGCGCATCCATTCGACGGTGGCGGCGAGTTTCAGCGTGTCGGTGGGTGCGACTTCGATCCCGGCGACAAACAGGTTGAAGGGGTGGTCGCCGCCGAGGACAGGGTTCCCGTTGATGACGAGCCGGGCGCGTCCGTTTGCATACAAGCCAACAAGGGCCCGGTTGTCGGCACTGTAGAACCAATCCAGCAGCCTCGCCTGCTCCTGCGCTTGCGGACCGTGATCGCCGGCCAGAAACGGAGCGAGGGCATCCGCGGCTACGGGTTGTCCGAGCAGCCGTCGGTACTCGAGAGCGCGCAAGCGGTAGATGCCGATATCGTCCGCATCCGGATACCGTTCGGGGTAGCGCTCCACGGCGGCAAGGGCGCCTTCGAGGTCGTTGCCTCGCTCCAGTTCGGTGAGCTGGAGCATGAAGGTCGCCTGATCATTGGGAGAAGCAATACGCGGGCGGTCCGCGTAGGAGACGGGTTGGGGCGCGGCGGCGGCGGGACGATCCTGGTACCAATAGGCGACGCTCTCGAAATATCCGGAGACCGGAGCGCCGGTTTGCTCATCGTTCATCCGCTCGAACTCCATATGGAACAGGGTCGAAAAGGTCACCGCATCGCTCATGTGGTGGCGATACTGGCCGACGCGGAACGGGGCGCGGTCGAAGTTGCCGTTGAAGGCGCCGAAGACGGAGCCGCGGTAATACCAACCGCCGTTGAAGTAATCTTCAAGGCCGGTGCCGTGCCAGGCCGGGGCGGTGGCGGTATCGACCCAGATACGTTCATCGCCCTCGAGGATCCACCAGGATTTTCCGAGGCCGGTCACGCCGAGGTAACAACCGAGGTATTTTCCGCGGCCCTCGATGCGGGTGATGAGGTGATTGCCTTTTTCCGGGCCGGAGCGCCGGTATTCGGCATGGAAATAACCATCCTGCTTACGGCGGTCGGCCATGAGGTCGGGGGTGAAACTGACCGTGACCGGCCATGCGGCGCGGTTATGCAGCGATATCCGGATAGCACGGGCGAAGGGCATGGGCAAGCGGCAGGTATAGCCATCTGGACCGCTGGTCATCCAGGCGGCGCCGAACGCACGCTTGTCCCAGGCATTGGCGAAGAACGCACCGAGTGGAACATCGATGCTGTCGGTCGTCGCATCGTCGTAGCGGACCCGCAGAAGCACGGCATTGATCAGATCGCTTTCCTGTTCACGGGTCCAGGAGGTGCGGTCGGCGGGTTCAACGCGGATGGAAAAGGACGCCAAGGTGCCGGATCCGGTGTGTTCCCATACGATTCCGGTGGCGGCTGGATCGATTGTCACGGTCGATGCCGGAGCCATCGCAAAAACGGTGCGGTCCTCGATCCATCCGGTCAGCCTGGCCGCAACCCGTTCAATCGCAGCCAGCTGTTCGCCCGTGAAGGAGGCGGGGAATGATTCGACGGTTTTTCCTTCGGGAAAACGTTCGGCGGCGATCTGGTAGAAAATGCGGCGGGGGCCCCAGAGAGGATGGGTGTTCGGTTCCTTGACCTCGATGCGGAGGGAGGACTGGTAGGTTAACGGAACATACGAGTAGTAGCACATGTTCACATACTGGGAGAGGGGCGGGAGCCATGGTCCGGTGCCGGAGAAGAGGGCATCGACGGTGGTATCGAAACGTGGTTTGCGTTCACCGTCAATGTAGATGCGGATCGGATGGCCCGGATCGGTGCCGGTCATCCAGAAGCGGCGGATGCAGCCGGGGCCTTTCAGGTCGGCCATGACAAACCAACCGGGTTCACTGCCGTGTCCGGTGAAGTTGTTGAAGTCGTTGTTGCCTCCACGCCGATCAAACGACGTGATCATGGTGAGGTTGACCGGATCAAGCGCGGGCAGACGGCCGAGATCGGTCAATTCCTCCAGACAATTTTGCCAGGTGATGTCAGGCGCACGCTGCGGTTCGCGTTGACCGCATCCGCTCATCAGTGCGACGGAAAGCAGGGCAGGGAAGAGGCCGTGAAGGGGGCGCGGAAGACGGGACATGGCGGCTCCGTGGGTCAAGGGTGTTCGCGTCGGGTCATGAAGTTGGTCATGGCGGCATGGCCGTCGGGGGTGCCCATGTCGAGCAGGGGCGGCTTGGTGACGATGCAGCGAATGCCGCGTTCGGCGACGAGGGTGGGGAACCAGACTTTCTCCAGCGAGCAGGCTTCGCCGGAAGCGATGCGGTCGATCAGGGTGCGGCGGATGGCATAGACGCCGCCGTTGACTTCGCCGGGGCGGATTTCCGGGGATTTTTCGCGGAAGGCGATGGCCCAGCCGTCGCGATCACATTCCACCAGGCCATAGCGCGAGGCGTCAGGAATCGAGGTCACGGCCATGGTCAACACCTGCGTACCGGTCCGATGTGCCTCGGTGATGGCACGGAGGTCGAGGTTGGGCAGCAGGGTGTCGCCGTTCATGACGAGGTAGTGTTCGCGCGGCGGGAGCGCGTCGGCGGCGAAACGGATAGCGCCACCGGTCCCGAGGGGCGCGGGTTCCCGGCTGAAGGTCACGGCCACCGGAAGCGCGGGCGATGAGCGGTACCAGGCTTCGATCTGATCCGCGCGGAATCCGGCCGCAATGTGCACGGAGGTAATGCCGAGGGCGTGAAGCCAGGCGATCTGCCATTCGATAAACGGTTTGCCGGCGATGGGGGCGAGCGCCTTGGGCAATTCCGGGAAAAGCCCTTGCAACCGGGTTCCGAGTCCGCCGCTCAGCAGGATGACCTGGTCAAGACCACTCATCGGCGCGCTCCTTTTTCAGGCGTTCCGCCGCGGCACGCATGGCCTCACCGGTGCGGGGGCGGAGCGGTTTGGCCGGCACACCGGCGTAGAGGGTCCATGGTTGCAGTTCCAGTTTGGCGTGCACGAGGGAGCAGGCCCCGATGGCCACGCCCTCGGGCAGGGACACACCCGGAAGGATGACCACGTTGGTGCCAAGGAGAACATGATCGGCGATGTGGATTTCCGAGGTGATGGAAGCACCTGCATATTCCTCGGGTATGGTCGGTCCGACGAGGCCGTCGCCAGCGAAATCATTCGAGGCCGCAATCAGGCGGCAACCGGGGGCGATGTTGACGAAATCGCCGATGGTCACGCAGGCATCTCCGCCGATGATCACCCCGTTGGCCCCGATGTGGGTATAACGTCCGACGTCGAGGGCGCAGGATACGTAGGTGAAGTCATCGATAATGCTGCCGGCACCGATGCGCACGCGGTCAGGTTTGCGAAGCCGCACGGTGCGTCCGACAATGGCGGAGGGATGAAGGGAGGCGACCTGATCGAGATCGACGAAGAGATTCGGTGGGCTTTTCATCGGCTGGCCTCCACGGTGGCGAAATGCAGGATGGCGTCGGCGTATTGGCGGGCGGCGCCTTCCACGCTGAAACGGGCGTAGATATCGGTCTCGGCATTCGCGGCAACGCGAGCCCAATCACTCCGGTTTGCGGCGAGGTCGCGGATCAAGGTGCAAAACGAAGCCTGATCATCGGCGGCGAAGACATATCCGTTTTCACCGTGGCGAATGACTTCGCGGATACCGGCGAGGTCGGGACCTAGCACAACCTTGCGGCAGGCCATGGAGTGGAGCAGGGCGCCGGGGATGATGTGCACGTTCGACTCGGCACCGGTGCGCATGGCGATGCAGATATCGGCCGCGTTGCAGTAGTGGCCGACCTCGTGGATGGTTTTGAGCCAACCGGTGAAATGGACCCGGTGGGCGATGCCGCAGGACGCGGCCAATTCGCGGAGATGTGGCAACTCGGGCCCGGAACCGACCAGGATCAGCCCGATGGCCGGGTTATCGCGGTGTAGGTCGGCGGTCCAGCGCACGAGGGCATCGAGTCCTTTGCCCTGGTGCATCACCCCGTGGTAGAGCAACACCACGTCGCTCGGGGTAAATCCGCAGG
>CALBHI010000252.1 GCA_937894535.1 uncultured Verrucomicrobiota bacterium | reverse complement strand
TGGGGTCCAATGTTGCTTGTGGCTGGACTTATACTGCTATTCATTTATGTGACATCGCTCCATAAACGAATTAATGTGCTCACGCAAAGATTGATGGAACTTAATCCAGCTAAAGAGCAGGATTAAGGCATCCAGATTAAGGACGACACCGAACATGTACCGCCAGAAGGACGCGGCGAAGCGCCGCGCCCCTGCGGGTTGTCGTTCGGCCAAATATGATGAATCAAATACGCACAGCTGTGATCGGAGCGATACTCGCGACAATTTCAACTGGTTGTATACGTGAGACGACCAATCAAGAGCTTGCGGATCTGTCTCTAAAAGCCCAGATGAACACAATCGCCACGACGATACTTTACACAGGAAGTGATGACTCGTACGACTACTTCTATCTGGACGTGCCATTGGGAAGAAATGATGCCTGCAAGGTCCCTCGATCACAGACATTGATAACAAACCGAATGGAACTGACTCGCGACCGATCCAAATGGCACCACCACTCAGCACTTCCTGATGGAATGCCACCCATGCTTAATACAAATGCCGTGGCGATTTGGGATGGCACCAATGTGGTGATAATGCTGCCGGGAACAAACCGGAAGGCCGAACAAGAGACTGGTGTGGTACGCGAGCCCCGCGGCGGGTCTCGCGCCCCACAGCCTTAACGTTGGCTGATACTATGCATTTAAAGTGCCCATACTGTGGCGGAGAAATGGTACCCGGATCAGCTTTTGTAAAAGGTACATGGCTGGGACTCTTGATGGTCGGTTTATCCCACCAACACTTGTGGTTCCGCCGACAGGATGAAACAAATAAAGATAAAATTGTAGCAAGCAATGATGACCGTGCCGGCCATCAATGCACAAAATGTGGTGCTGTACTCATTAACAGGCACCGCAGGAGCTGGACAAACGGTTGAAGGATAAAAGACCATTCAGCCAACAAGGCCGTCGGGGATAAGTCTCACCCGTGGCGGGTTCGACTCCCCTCACCGCTGTCGTTGGGCCTTGACGGATGTACCACATATTGTACGCTATGTTGTACACATCACGGGGGAAGCGACCATGCCACGACTCATTCTTGACGAAGACGTAAAACCACTTTCGGAATTTCGCGCGAACGTCACAACATTTATCCAGCAAACGCGAAAAACGCGACGACCACTGGTAATTACTCACCACGGCAAGTCGGCTGCCGTTCTGCTCGGGGTTGCTGAATATGAATCTTTAATGCAAAAAATGGAAATACTGGAAGATATCCGCCTGGCAGAAACACAACTCGCGCAAGGCATGGGCCTTAAACATGATGCGGCATTAAAAATGGTAAAGGCCAAGGCCATTCGATGAAATTGATTTGGGCTCCCCTGGCCATCGATCGGTTTGCCGAAATCGCATCCTATATCGCTCAAGACAATCCATCGGCGGCAGAAAAGTGGGTGGATGATGCATTTAATCGTGTCGGGCAACTAGCGCAATTTCCCCATAGTGGTCGTCACTTACCCGAAACATCTCGCGAGGATATTCGGGAACTGATTTGGAAGAACTATCGTATCATCTATCGTGTTAAGGCGCGCGAATTGGCTATACTTACAGTCAGGCACACGAAAGAGATAGTACCGATCGAAGACGTAAAATAAGGCCCAACATGTGCCGCCAGCAGCACGCCTGAAGCGGGCGGCTTTGCGGCTTGTTGTTTGCCCTGGAACTACGGACTTCGCCGTGAATAAAAGGCGCCATTGCATTTCATTCGCTATCCACGCGGTTGCGTTTCTCGTGCCTCTGGCCGCCGCATCCGGGGGGCATGACTCCTTGCTCGCTCCTGTACCGACCGAGGCCATTATCCGGATACTGGACGATCGGGGCGCGCCGTCCAAGGCAGCGCACCCGGTACCGTTTCTGGACTTGCCGGCTCATACGCCCTGCGGGACGTTTACCGTTGATGCTGAAAACGCCCTGTTGCATGCAGCGGCGTATGCCCGACTTTCCGGACCGGAGCGAACTGAGCACGCCCGGGCCGCCGCGGCCATTCTCCATGCATGGGCAACGGACAACGAGGGTTTTGGGGGAGCGAATGGCTGGCTGTGCGCGGCATGGAATATGGGCTCGATGGCGAGGACGGCCTATGTGCTGAAGACGCTACAAGCGCAAGAATACGATGAGATCCGTCATGTATTCGAGGCGTGGGCGGTTCAGACGACACAGGCTTATCTGTTGCCGAGGGACGAACGCCTGCCGCTGCCAGGGTCCCGTCCGCAACTTCTGCAGCACTGGGAGCGTGAACATGTCAGCAACCGGACCATGGTAGGGCTTGAGGCCGCGTTGCATGTCGCCCGGCTTACCGGCGACCGAACCTGGTACCGGAAGATCGTGGAAAGGTACCGGGAATATATTCAGTGGAAGCGTTTCCGCGCGCCAAAAGACGAGCCGGGTGCGGGCACAACCTACTTTGTGAATGCGTCCGGTGAAAACAACGATCATTTTCGCGGTGACGCCTGGCATCGAACAGCGGGCCTGGCCTCTTGTCTGCAAATCTGCGAGATGGTCAAGGCTGACACCGGCGAAGATCTGTTCCATGCCGAGGGGGCCATACTGAAGCAGTCTCTGGAGTTCTACGCGGATACCATCGGGCCACATGGCGGGGCCCCGATACCTGTCTGGGACATCGCCGCCCGTGCATTTCCCGACTCGGAAAAGATCGTTGCCATGGCCTACCGGCAAAAGGCACATGAGCGCGCCTCCAGCATCGGAACCATTTTGCAGTATAGCTGGGGAATCAGCGATCTCCTGACGCTATCCGGGAACCCGGTCAACCATAACGTGAAATGAAGCATTCAAGAACACTGCTGCGAAGAGCCGGGATGTATGCTCTGATTCTGAGCATTTATCCCATGATGGTGATCCTGTACACGTGGAGCCATGTTCTGAGGTCGGACTTCCAGGGCGGCCGTCACGGGCCACTCGACGCATATCGGCATACTCTGGCAAGTGCAGTCGTATCATATACACTGGGCGTCAAGGCGGTGAATATCGTGACCTGGGTCATGGAATCAAAGGGTAAGGCTTCCAACACTATGGACAGACACAACAATTCAGTCGGCGCTCGCATCGGTGCAACCGTAAGCGGGTTTAGTGAAATAGAACCAGCTGTTCGCCAGCGAATTCATCATGGAGCGATTGATGCAACGAACGACCATCAGACAACATGGATGCCAGAAGATACATGGAGAAAAGGCCGATTGTGGTAATGCACGCTAAATAGAGGAAGATCATCGAACCAATACCGCCAAGCGAACGGCGAAGACGCCGCCGTGGCAGCTGGTCGTTGGTCGAGGCAGGGAGTCATGATTACACGGATATTCAGGGTTCGAATCCATCCGGGCATGCGGGATGAATTTGAGCGCAAGTTCCTGGAGATATCTGTCCCCTACGTCGAGACGAAAAGGGGATATGTCTCCCATGTCGTAGGCTACCCAACCAAATGGAAGCCCGATGACTATATGCTCTTAACGAACTGGACCAGTGAAGCGGCCCTTGTCGAATTTGCCGGGCCGGACTGGAAGAAGGCCGTAATTCCCGATGGAATGGACAAGTACGTCGCCGCATGCTGGGTTGATCATTTCCAGACGAATGAAGGCGGCCATGCGGCTCCCGGGCAGCCACGAAGCGGGGCGCACTGAGGCGGGTCGTTGGACCGCAGGATGGATACGGCAGCACCATGAAGATCGCGGCAAGTATGATTGATGAACTTATTGAAAAATCAGGTGCACACGCGGAGTCGCTCCGGCAGATGGATGCACTCGTGACATCTGCCGCGCCAACGCTGCAACGCCGCCTCTTCGCCGGGCCAAGCATTACCATGATCGGCTACGGCGCGTTGATGTGGCAAAGCATGTCGTCGTCGGGGGCCTGGCCGGTCATTGCCATCGCTCCCCAAAAGCACCAGATCAGCATGTATGTGGCGGCTGAAAAGGATGGCAGGACCCTTGTCCAGGCCTACGACGGACGGCTTGGCAAGACCAATCACGGAAAGAACTGCATCCGGTTTCGGCGATTCGCGGACGTGAATCAGACGGCGATGGTTTCGCTGGTAAAAGACGCGGTTAATGCCGCCGCTGCGCAAGCGCGCATCTACGGGAGGAATTGTGCGAAACCCGTCGCTTGAAGCCATGATCCGTGCCGGGGATGAAGCGCCGAACCACGGGCTGGTGCAGAGGAGCGGCCGACGAACGGCTCGCCCGTCCGCCTAATCCGGGTATTCGGTTCACGACGCCATTGGAATTGATCCGCCATGCGGACCTACGATCCACATCACCCGCTGTTTTTCCTCCACCTTCCGAAGTCGGGCGGCATCAGTGTCCGGGAGGTCTTTGCCGGTTGGTTCGGCGAGGGGTTGTTGCTGCACTACCTCGACGAGGCCACGGGGGCGCTGCCGGTGAAACACGACCTCGCTGCGCTGCATACCCCGGCGCGGCCGGTGGCGCTGTGCGGACACTTCAACAAGGCCCGGGGAATCGGAATCCCCACGTATTATCCGGAGGCGAAGCAGTTCATCACCATCCTCCGCGATCCCCTCGAGCGCGCCCTGTCGATGTATTTCTTCCTGCGGCAACATGGCCCGGCTTGGAAAGATGCGTCCCGTGTTCCTTCCGACGACCTGTTGACCTACCTGCGCTCGTCCCCGGGACGCATGGTGAACCATTTCCCGTGCGACATCACGCTGGACAACTACCGGGAGGTCATCGACACCCTGTTCATCGAAGTGGGCATCACCGAACACCTCGATGCATCCATGGCCCGCATCGCCCGGCGGCTCGGACGGATCTACCGCCCGGGGTCGATACGCCACCTGAACGCCACCGAGCGGGACCGGTATGCGCTTCCGGAAGCGGTGCGGCAGGAATTTATCGCGAACAACCCGCTGGAGTATGCGATCTACCATCATGTGCGGGCGATGTACGCGTAGGCCCCGGCGACGGGGGCGCTCCGTTCACGCACTCTTTTCCGTCAGGTAGGCGCAGCGGTAGCGTTCCACCCGGATCCCGCCGGACCAATAGGTCGCCGGCCATCCCGCCTTGCGCTTCAGGTGCTGTACAAACGCGGCGGGATCGGTCAGTTCTTCCCATACCGAGGGGAGGAAGGTGGCGGCGCGGCGGCCTTCGCGCAGGATCAGGCCGTCGGTTCCCGGAACGAGTTGCCGCAACAGATCCGCTTCGTCGCGCACGGCCATCGGTTCGGGCGGGGTGAGGATGGAGATCGACAGCACGATCTCCGGGACTTCCTGCGGTTGCACCGGTCCGAAACGCGGATCGTGGATCGCCGCGGCGGTGGCGTGTTCGTTCAGGTCATCGATGAGTGGCAACACGGCTTCGATCCGGCCGATGCAGCCGCGCAGCTGGCCGTGGCGTTCGAGGGTGACGAAGGTGGCGCGCGGCTCAAGCAGCAGCGGATCCGGGACGTCGCGGTCGATCACCGGCGGGTGTCCGTGTGCCACGCCGTAGGCCAGCGAGGCCCGTGCGAGGCCGAGCAGGAACGGGGCGAACCGTTCGTAGGGATGTTCAGGCGGTGAAGGCATAGGCTCCATAACCCACCACGCTCGACCGGTCGCCGGCGGTGTCGCCGGAGGTACGCCGATCGAGTTCGGTGGGGGTGAGGTGATGGGTGCGGGCGAGGTGGAGCAGGCCCCGGATGGCGCGCTGGCCGCAGGCATGGTCGGGGGCGATGGCCTCCGGATCGAGGGCGAGGATCGCGCCAGCGGTGGTGCGGTCGAGGACCTGGGCCTGCGCATGGGGCAGGTAGTGGCTGAGGTCGGAGCTGATGACGATCAGGGTGTCATCACCGCCCGGTGCGCGGTCAAGCGCGGTCGCCATGGTCGTGTCGTCGGTATCGCCGACCACCAGCGGCACGATCCGGAAGGTTTCCAGGGTTTCCTGCAGGAAGGGCAGATGGACTTCGATGCCGTGTTCGTCGCGGTGGGCGCGGTCGAAGACGTGGACGCCGGGGCAGGCGAGCAGGGCGGCGCAGGCTTCGGCATCGACCGGCACATCGCCGAGCGGGGTGCGGAACGCGGTGGCGCCGGAGGTGGCGATGCCGCGGAAGCCGACGCGGTGGGACGGACTCGCGATGACCACACGGCGGATCTTCGCGCGCACGGGGGCCAGGGTGGCATAGGCGGAGCCGGCGATCGGTCCGGAGTAGATATACCCGGCGTGCGGGGCGATCAGGGCCTTGGGGGGGCGGGGGGCGCTGCCACGCGCGGCCGCGAGGTACGACGCGATCTCGGCACGCAACTCCCGGGGATCGGCCGGATAAAACATCCCGGCCACGGCGGGCGGGCGTATGGAGGCGGCAGTCATGGCTTCGTTCCTCAGCGGTATTGTATCCCGGCCAGCGGCGGGCTACAATACGCATTGGGGGATGAGCGATGGACGAGCGGATACAACGGGATGCCTCGGTGGTGCCGACCCGTTACTGGGATCGGCTGCCGAACGGGCGGATCAAATGCACGCTCTGCCCCAACCATTGCCGGTTGGCCGACGGGCAGCGCGGGGCCTGTTTCGTACGGGCGGCACGCGACGGCGGCATCGTGCTGACGACCTATGGCCGATCCAGCGGGTTCTGCATCGATCCTATCGAGAAAAAGCCGCTCAACCATTTCCTGCCGGGCACGCCGGTGTTGTCGTTTGGCACGGCGGGGTGCAACCTCACCTGCCGGTTCTGCCAGAACTGGAGCATCAGCAAATCGCGCGAGACGGACACCTTGTCGGACGAGGCGTCGCCGGAGGCGATCGCCGCGGCGGCCACGCGGCACGGGTGCCCGAGCGTCGCCTTCACCTACAACGACCCGGTCATCTTCCTTGAGTACGCGGTGGACATCGCCCGCGCCTGCCATGCGATCGGGGTGCGCACGGTCGCGGTCACCGCGGGGTACATCAATCCGGAACCGCGCCGGGAGTTTTTCGCGCACATGGATGCGGCCAACGTCGACCTCAAGGGCTTCACCGAGGATTTTTATCAGCGGGTCTGCGGGGCTTCGCTGGCCGCGGTGCAGGAGACGTTGGTGTACCTGGTGCGTGAGACGCGGGTGTGGGTCGAGCTGACCACGTTGCTGATTCCCGGGGAGAACGACAGCGATGCGGAGCTCGATGCAATGACAACATGGATCGCGGCCGCGCTGGGGCCGGAGGTGCCGTTGCACTTCACCGCGTTTCATCCGGACTACAAGATGATGGACCGGCCGCCGACGCCACCGGAGACGCTCACCCGGGCGCGGGCGATCGCCCGGGCCAACGGACTCCGGTACGTCTACACTGGCAACGTGCACGACGAAGCGGGGGGGAGTACGTATTGCGTCGGCTGCGGCGAGCGGCTCATCGGCCGCGATTGGTACGAGATCACCGACTGGCAGCTCGACGACACCGGGCACTGTCGGCATTGTGGACATTTCTGCGCCGGTGTCTTTACCGGTCCGCCCGGCCGCTGGGGTGCGCGGCGGCAGCCGGTTTCCATCGAAGCGCAGTAGGTGGGAGGCGCTGGGGATATCCGGAAGAAGAACTGCTGATCGCGCGGATGGAACGGATGGGGATTTCCTTGGCCAGGATTGATCCGCGTTATCCGCTCAATCCGCTCCACCTTTTCGGGGATCCGAGGGTGGAACGCGTTGCCCACAACGCGTTGGGGGTAGGTAACGCGTGCGGTGCGATGCCGGATGTGCTGCCAGCGGCTTGGGGGCAAGCCGCTCCACCACGTTTGGCTCAAGCCCAAGAAGAACCGCGGTTCCACCTCAGCAACTTGCGTGGAGGTGGTCACGGCGAGCTGCGCAAATAATCGTTGTTCCCACCGGGGCATGCAGTAGATTGGACGCATGTTCCTGATCAGTTCCATGGGTCGCGGGGTGGTGGCGTGGTTGGCGGATGTGCGCCACACCGTGGCGGTGGCGGCGGCGGTGGTCTGGGTCGCGGTGCAACCGCGCTACTGGCCGCGTACGGTGCGCAACGTGCTGGCGCGGCAGATTCTGTTCACGGGGTACCAGGCGACGCGGTTCGTCTCGACGGTGGCCTTGCTGGTGGGCATCTCGGTGGTGGTGCAGGCGCAGGTGTGGACGGCGGCGCTGGGCCAGTCGTCGTTGCTCGGGCCGGTGCTGGTGATGGTGATCATCCGCGAGGTCGGTCCGTTGCTCACCAACTTCATCGTGATCGCGCGCAGCGGGACGGCGATGGCGACTGAATTGGCGTCGATGCGGGTGATGGGCGAGACGCAGGTGCTGGATGCGCAGGGGGTCGATCCCTTCATCTACCTGGTGTTGCCGCGTGCGGTCGGGGCGGCGGTGTCGGTGTTTTGCCTCAGCGTGATCTTTGTCTTCGTTTCCTTCATCGGCGGATTCCTCAGCGGGGTCTTGCTCGGGGCGAACACGGGGGGGCCGTGGTTGTTTATCGACAGCGTGTTCGGGGCGATCCGTCCGGCCGATGTGGTTAACCTGCTGGCCAAGACGCTCATCCCGGGATTGTTGATGGGCACGATCTGCTGCATCCAGGGGTTGGGCATCCGCGGCGTGGCCACCGAGGTGCCGCAGGCGGCGACCCGTGCGGTGGTGAAATCGATCATGGCCATGTTCGTCACCTCGGCCTTGGTTTCCCTGCTGACCTACTTATGAAACACGACTTCCAGCAACCGCAGTGCCCGGTTGATCCGGTGCTGGCCTTGGCCGGGGTGCAGGTCACCGTCGCACCGCCGTACGACACCGGCTTGTCCGGCGTGGATTTGGTCGTGCGGCGCGGGGAACTGGTGTTGATCCGGTTGGAGGAGGGGGTGTGGAACCATCCGTTGGCGGACCTCCTGTCGGGTCTCGCGGTGCCGGAGGCGGGCGAGGTGCGGATCTTCGGGGCGTCGTGGAGCGGGTTGTCGCCGGACATCCAGGCCTTGTACCGGTGGAAGATCGGCCGGGTGTTCGAGCGCAACGGGTGGGTCAGCAACCTCGATGTCGATGAGAACATCACCTTGTCCGAGCGGCATCACACGCGGCGGCCGGTGGCGGAGATTGAAGCGGAGATGCGGCACCTGGCCAGCGTCGCGGGCCTCGAGGGCATACCGCCGGGACGACCGGCGGTGGTGAGCCGGGAGGTGTTGCAACGCTGCGAGTGGGTGCGGGCGATGATGGGGCAACCGTGGTTGGTCCTGCTCGAGCGGCCGGGCCAGGACTTGTCGCCGGGGTGGCGGGCCGGGTGCGGCCGGTTGGTCGCGGAGGCGCGTGCGCGGGGTGCCGCGGTGATCTGGTGGTGCGAGGACGATGCCGAATGGAACGACAAATCCCTCAACCCGACCTTGAAATTGCGGGCCGAAGGCAACACACTGCGCGTGGAAACTCCATGAGTACCAAACCATTCCAATTTCGCTACGTGAACGAGATCGTCGGCGGGTTCGTCCTGCTGGTGGTGGTGCTGCTTCTCGCCGCGGTAATCGTGGCCGGGCGGGCGCAGGGTTGGTTTGAGCCGGTGTACCGGATCCACCTCGACTTTCCGCCGCAGGGTTCGCTCGAAGTGCAGATCGGCACGCCGGTGCAGATCCTTGGCGCGACGGTGGGCCGGGTCGAGGAAATCGATGTCGATGAGGACGGTTTCATGACCGGCCTGATGACCGTCAAGGGTGACTTCTACCAGTTTGTCCGCACCGATTCGCAGGCGATCGTGAAAAAGAAGTTCGGGATTGCCGGCGATGCCTTCATCGAGATCACCAAGGGGTCCGGTCCGGCGTTGCCGACCGGGGCCGGTTTGGTGGCGATCAAGGATTCGGACCTGAACGAATTGCTCGAGCAGTTGCTCAGCCAGGTGCGCGATGCGACCTTGCCGTTGCTGGAGAGTGTGAAAAAGGCCGCGGATGAGTATGCCGGGCTTGCCGCGGAATTGCGTTCGCCGGAAGGGGCGTTGCTCCGGGTGATGGCGAACGTCGAGGCGATCACGCGCAAGATCGAGCAGGGCGAAGGTCCGGCCGGGCGTCTGCTCGGGGATCCGGCGCTGGCCGACGAGATCCAGGGCATCGTCAACCAGGTCGCGCAGATCCTGGCCGACGTCAAGGCGGCGACGGTGAACCTGCCGCCGATGGCCGACACGGTCAACCGCGAGGTGCAGGACCTTCCGGGCACGGTGTGGCAGACGCAGCAGGCGATCCGCGAGGCGGAGCGGCTGATCACCGGCGTGCAGCAGCATTGGTTGATCCGCAAGCACATCCCGCAGGCGGAGTTGACGCCGTTGATTCCCGCGTATGACATTCCGCGTGGCACGGGCCAGGCAGGCAAGGAGCAGACCCCATGAAGCGAGCGATGTTGGCAGGGATCGTGGTGGCCATGATGGCGGCGGGTTGCGCGACGACGCCGAAGGAGCCGCCCGTTCCCGACTGGCGCGACAACGATCCGATGATTGCCCAATTGTCGGCGACGGCGCGCAAGGCCTTCGACACCGGGGATATCCCGACCTCGGTGGTGTTGTACCGCCGGGCCCTCGACCGGGCGCGGGCGATGGACAATCCGCCGGAAATCGGCCGCAACGCCTACAACCTCGCGGCGGGCTTGATTGCGCTGGAGGAATGGGACGAGATCACGGGGCTGCTCGTCGAGGCGGAGCGGGAAACGATCCGGGCCGGCGGCGATGCCGGCCCGATTTTATTGCTGGCGGCGGAGGCGCGGATGATGCAGCGGGAGCGGACGGCGGCGGAGGTGGTGAGCGATCGGCTCGAGGCGTTGCCGGTGA
>CALBHI010000251.1 GCA_937894535.1 uncultured Verrucomicrobiota bacterium | reverse complement strand
ATGACCCGTTCCGGCACGCTGTTGTCGGTTTCCGGGGTATCGACCCAGTACAATCGGAAGAGATAGCGACGTTTGTTGACGCGCACGTGGAAGCTATCACCGTCATTGGCGTCATGCTCGATGAGGGTACACCCGTCGTAGGTGCGCCACTTCTTGGCCCCCTCCGCCGGTTCAACCATCAACAAGGACATGGCCACTCCGGCCAGCACCACCCCGATCACCGTGCGTTTCATATCCGGAGTCTACGGAGGGCATGTTGCTCGGGGCAATGATATTCGGCCAGCGGCAATAAGTGCATCCGGTCAACCGGTTCCGCAACAAATCCTTGTTGCCGACACGGTGGGCTTGTGATGAGATGCGGCCCGCATGAACGACCAACATTCAGCGTACAAAGGTTTTCCATGGTTGATCTGGCTGGCGATTGTCGCCGGATTGATCGCCCTGAATGCCGTCACCCAGCCCTACGAGGATGAGCTGTCCCTGGTTCCCCCGACCAAGGCGTACTACCTCGACGTGATCTGGTACCTGGATGACATCATCGGTCCATCCTTTTTCGGTCTGGCCGGTATCCTCCTGCTTGGTCAGGGCGGATTTCGCAGGGAACGCTGGCCGGTTATCGGATTGGGCCTGGCCTGCCTGTTCTTTTGCGTAGGTGATAGCATGGACATTCACTGGGTTTTGCCGAGCGGCATCGAGCGCGAGAGTTATGCCGTGTCGTTTTCGAGCTGGATGAGCAAGGTGATGGTGGTGATCACGTTTTGCTTTTTCCTGATCCATGTCTACGACCAGCTGTCACGCCCTGCCCAGAAAAACCTGATCTTCGCGTTCATGCTGCTCTATATCGACCAGATCCAGATGTCGATCAGCTTCGACTTCGCGGGCTACATGTTCCACGTATTTGAGGAGAGCCTCGAGGTCGTGACCGCGATGGTCCTGACCTTCGGCGTGGCGCGTCTGCCGATCAAGGCGTGATCGGCGTCCCGGGTGCGGGCAGCGTTGCCAACGGCACTTCAAGCAAGCCGCCTTCCAGTGGCAACCGGTGCATGAGGATTTCCGCTGCCCGGTCTTCGGTGCCATACAGCGATGTTCCTACATACATCATGCCGTGATGGTCCGGCGGCACTTCGAAGGCGGCTTCCAGCACGCCTTGCTGATGCGCCATGGACCAGTGTGGGCGCGTGGTGCCGCGTACGCTGGTGTAATCGGAATCGCCCTCATCGCTGATGATGATCTGATAGGCCGGCACATCGCCGCGTTTTTGCCACGGCGCGGAAAAACGATTGGTTGCCGCATGGAAGTTGACCAGAATGAAGCGGTCATACCCAACCGGTGCGGGATCAACCGCAAGGTAGGCCATGCGGGTGGCGGGATCATAGGCGGCATGCAGGGTGACCGTTGCCCGGTTGGCGACCGGACGCGCCACCGGATCCAATAAGCCATCGGCCGTAAACGGCAGAACCGATCGGACGCGCGACGGCACCGCCGCTCCGTCATCCCCCGGTTCCGCAGGAAGTGGCTGGTAGTCATCCGGGCTTACCAGCAGCAGGGTCGTATCCGCGGGGATTTCGCCCTCAAATTCTTGTCCGGTCAACGCATCGATCCAAGGTTCATCCACGAGGTGCGGGATCGGTGCGCGCGTCGTGTTCATGGCCACCATGACCCGCTGGCCATCCTGCGAGCGCACAAAGACGAAGCGACCGGGCCCCGGTTCATCGGCAACGACCTCGAGGTCGCCGAGCGCCAGGGCCGGATACAACGCGCGCACCTGGTTCAGGCGTTGGATGAACCGGAACAGGCTGTGGTTCCGGTTGAAGTGCACCGGCGCAGGCGATGCCCCGGCTTCGAACATCGGCTCGCGGGCGCGGTGGCCTTTGCTGCCGTTGAACCCCTGCTCGGTTCCGTAATAGACGCACGGAATTGCCGGACTGGCGTAGAGCAAGGTCAATACGGCGCGGAGCCGGTTGGTGTCGCCATCCAGATAGGCTTCATTGAGCAGGCGGGCCCGATCGTGGTTGTCGGCAAAACCGATCAGCAGGTTGTCGCCCGCGGGTCCGTAGTCGGGCAAGTGTGCCCACCGTTCGGTGATCTGGCGGGTCGGTCCGCGGTTGCGCCAAACTTCGATCAGGGTGAAGTAATAGGGATAATACAACGCCGAGGGAAATGCCGCCTCGCGGGTCAGTCGTGCCACATCGGCATCACGGCCCCGCAGGGCTTCGGCGAAAACCAGGAAATTGGTTTTGCCGAGCAAGGCCGCGCCATCGCGCAAGGCGGGCAATACCTCGCGCCAGAAATCGTCCTCGACATGGTGGGCGGTATCGACCCGGAATCCGTCGCAATCGGTAGCGGCGATCAAGGCGAGGTGGCTGTCCAGCAACCAGCGGCGTACGCGCGGATCCTCGGTGCGCAGGTCGGCCAATCCCTGCAGGTCACCGATCACATTCTGGCGGTCGTTTTCCCAGTCGTTGATCGAGCCGTGGCCGTGGAACAGCGCCAGGTCGTTGAAGGGTGGGGGAAACACCGCGTTGGGGTCGCCCCAGCGCATGGTGTAGGGCGCGTCGGAAAATGCCGGGAAACCCGGGTCATCGGACGTGAGAACCCGCGCCATGTGGTTGAAAACCACGTCGATGATGACATAGAGCCCGCGCGCGTGGGCCTCATCGACCAGGGCCCGCAGCTCCTCCAGCGTCCCCCAATGCGGGTCAATGCGGTTGAAGTCGCTTATGTGATAACCGTGGTACGCGCCACGATGATTGAGAAACACCGGCGAGATCCAGATGGCCTTGAAGCCAAGGTCCACCACGTAGTCAAGCTGTTGACGTACGCCGGCAAAATCGCCGCCGTGACGGCTGTCGAAACTGTACGGGTTGTACACGCTGTCCGCTGCCATTTGGTTGTTGGACGGATCGCCATCGAAAAACCGGTCGGTAATGAGTTGGTAAATCGGCACGGTGCGCCAATCGGAAGGGGAGGGGTGGTACACATAACCAGGATGTTCCTGGGCGCGCGAGGGCAGGCGTGGCGACGCGGTGGCCGCCTGGATGTTGAGGTTGACCGCCCCGCAGGTACCGGCCAGCACAACCATGCAGGTTGCGGAGACCCTCAACACGCTTTTCATCGCTTGCGGCATGGTCGCGAACCTAGCACTATGGGGAGCGAGATGCACCAGAAACCGTACTTCCTCGGTTGGACGCGTTCGCTGGCCGATGCCATCGCCAAGCGGCTAATGGCAACGGCCGGGGAGGCATGGTCCTTGCGTGACACCATCGTGGTCGTTCCCACCGCCCAAGCCGGTCGTCGGCTCCGGCGTGCCTTGGCATGGCATGCCGATGCGCAGGGTGCCGGCGTGCTGGCAGGCTCCGTGGTCACGCCGTTTCAGGTATTCCACCTGCTGGCCGGCGAGCGGCGGCTGGTCGATGATGCCGGCTTGCGTGCCGTCTGGATCGAAACCTTGTCGCCGGAACGCATCCGGCAATTGAACGGCCTGTATCCGCAAACGCCCGCCCATCCCGACATCGCCTGGCGACGGGTGGCCGTGGACCGGTTGCTGGAGGTGCGCGCCCAGATTGCCGAAGGCGGATTGAGCCTCGCCGATATCGCCGCCTCCGAGGTTGTCCATGCTGCCGAAAAGCCCCGCTGGCGCGATATCGGATTGATCGAGTCCGTCGTCCAGGCCCGTCTGGATGAGGCAGGCTGGACCGACCCGGTGGCCTTCCAGTTGGAGGCGGCGCGTTTCGCGCAACCACCGGAAGGCGTCCGCCGCGTGGTGCTCGCCGCCTGTCCCGATCTTGCGCCGCTGGTGCGCGGTATGTTGGCCCGTTGGGCTGAATCCATCGAGATCGAGCTCCTCGTGCACGGAACTCCGGACCTCGCCGCCGTCGCCATCGATGCGTGGGGGTGTCCACACACCTCCTATTGGAAAAACGAGGTGTTGCTGGACCTGGAGTCGGCCCATGTAACCATCCGTGTGGTGGACCAACCCCGCGACCAGGCTGCCGCCGTGGGCGATGCCCTTGCCGCTTATCCGGCCTGGGCCGCCGCTGGTCGTTTTGCTGTCGGTGTTCCCGACGAATCGGTCACCCCGTTCGTGGTGCGGCAACTCGAACACATGGGCTGCCCGACGTTTGACCCGTCCGGTACGTCGTATCGGATGCACCCGGTCTTCCGCTTGATCGAGAGCTGGTCCAGCCTGGCCGGACAACGCAACCACGAGGCGCTGCGCACATGGATTCGCCACGCCGATGTCATGGCGTACTACGCGCGCACGCTTGCGGTGGACGCGGCGGGTGTAATCCGTGAACTCGATGCGGCGCAGAACGAATTCCTGCCCGTGAGCCTCGATGACCTCGCGTTCCACGTCGACCGTCGTGCCGGTGACTATCCCGGCTTGAGCGATGTGCTGCGCTGCTTGCTGCCGCGCCTCGATACCCGCGATGCACTTCGTCCTGCGTCGGTGATGGCGCTGCTGTCCGAGATCTATGCCGACAGGTTGCTGACGCCGGGCCAACCCGCCGATGACAACTTCATGGAGGTCGCCCGGCATGTCAGCGATGCGGTCGCCGCGGTCGAACGATGGGCCCCGCTGGCGCGGGGTCTTGATGATGCGGCATGGTGCCACTTGCTGATCGAGGAAGCGTCCGGGCACCGGTATGTCGCTGACCATCGCACCGGTGCCATGGAACTCGAAGGCTGGCTGGAGCTGCCGTGGAACGATGCGCCCCTCGCCGTGGTGACCGGCATGAACGAGGGTTCCGTTCCTTCCGGGCGGATGGATCACCTGTTCCTTCCCGACTCCGTGCGCGAGCGACTGAGCATGCGCTGCGATGCGACCCGGTTCGCCCGCGACGCCTTCCTGCTGCTCGGACTCCAGGAATCACGCCGCACGGAAGGCCACCTCGTGCTCATCGCCGGACGCCAAACCGAACAGGGGGATGTACTGAAACCATCCCGCCTGTTTTGGCGTTGCCCCGATGACATACTGGTCCGGCGTGCCGAAGTCTTCTTCACCGCGCAGGAACGGGTTGTCGCGCTGCCGGAGCGCGAATTCGCCACCACGCTGAACCTCGACCCGCCCGACGAACAGGCCCGCCGCCGCCTCGTCCGTCCGGTGATGAATGTCACCGATTTCTCCGCCTACCTTCATTGCCCGTTTCGCTATTATCTTTCCCGGGTGCTGGAGATGAAAGGGGCGGACGATGCCAAGGAGGAGCTGGACGACCTCGACTTCGGACACCTGGTTCACGATGCGCTCGAACAATTCGGCCGCGATCCGCAGGTGCCCTTTATCGCCGACGCCCATACCGTGGCGGCCTTTTTCGCCGACCGGGTCCACGATACGGTAACCCGCCGGTACGGCAAGCGCCCACCCGTGGTGGTTCGCCTGCAAGCCGAATCCGCGATCCAACGGTTGCGGGGCTTTGCCCATGTTCACACGGAGGAACTCGCGCAGGGTTGGCGGTTGGTCGAGGTCGAGCGCCGCTATGTCATGCCGCTCGATGGGTACGAGGTGCGGGGGAAGATCGACCGCATCGACCGCCACGCCGACGGCCGCTGGCGGGTCCTTGATTACAAGACCTCCGACCGCGCCAAGCGCACGCCCGCCGCCGCGCACCTGATCGCTCCCCGCGACATCGATACCCGGCCCTACGTGGGCGTGTCCGCCAGCACCCCCCGCAGCAAACAACCCGTCCTGCGCCATTGGGCTGATTTGCAGTTGCCGTTGTACATCGCGTTCGCCCGCGCGGCTTTTCCGGATGCCACCTCCTTCTCCGCCGGCTATATCCAGCTCACCAAGGCGGTGTCCGACATCCAGGTCACGGTCTGGAATGAACTCGACGATGCGATGGTGGCCTCCGCCATGACCTGCGCTCGCGGCATCATCGCCGACATCCAGCGCGGTTGCTTCGGCCCGGCGCTGGTGGCCACCGATGAGGATGAGATCGATGAGCGTTGGTGGCCGGAATTTGTCGAACAATTGAAGGCACCCGGTGCGGGAACCATGCCATGAGCGCGTTTCCCGGCCATCTCGCGATTTCCGCCTCCGCCGGCACCGGCAAGACGTTCCAGTTGGCGCACCGTTTCGTCCGGCTGATCATGCTCGGCGAACCGCCGGAGCGGATCGTCGCCTTGACGTTTTCCCGCAAGGCCGCGCGGGAAATATTCGACCGCGTCATCGGCTACCTCGCCGAGGCCGGCCAGTCGGATGAACACGCCGCTACACGCAACGAACGCCTCGGCATGCCGGACCTGCGCGCCACCGATTACCGCACCGCCCTGCGCCGTTTGCTCGATGTCCTGCCGCGCTCGAAGGTCGGCACCCTCGACAGTTTCATGGTGGGGGTTGTCCGCGCTTTTCCGTACGAGCTAGGACTCGAGCCGGACTTCGATGTCTTCGACAGCCAGGGACTGGAAGCGCAATGGTGCCGGCAGGAAGCCCTGCGCTCGGTCCTGCTCTCCTCCCTCACCCGCGACGAGGAATGGCGCACCTTCTTCGAGTCCTTCAAGCTGGCCACCTACGGCCTGGAGGAAAAACGCGCCGGCCAGATCCTGCACACACTGCTGCTGCAGTACCAGTGGCTCTACCGGCAGCAACCCGACGGACGCCGCTGGGGCCTTGATGCCGCGCCGGGCCGTCCGACCTTCGCCGACCGGGCTTCGTGGATGAAAGGCATCGACGCGTTCCGCGCGCTCGTTCCCGGCGAAAGCTGGAAGAGCGGCACCATCGCCTACTGGACGGAGTTCTGCGACAACCTCGCGGCGTGGCAACCCGAGTCGGAGTTTACCACCCGCATCACCTACATCCTCGAACGTATCCTTCCGGTGCGCGACCAGCTCGGCCGCGCGCCCATTCCGCTGAAATTCAACCGCGACACCTTTACCCTGTCGACCGCACTGGGCACGAAACTCGCCGCCCTGCTCCAGTTCATGGCCGACGAAATCATCCGTCTCTATGCCATCCGCACCAAAGGCATGTTCCGCCTGGTCGAACGGTGCGAGGCCGTGTACGATGAACAGATCCGCCGCCGCGGCATGCTGACCTTCGAGGATGCACTGCTGGCGCTGCGCAACCACCGGTTGTCGGTGCAGGAAGGCGAAGCCGGGGCCACCGACCGCCTTTCGATCGATTATCGCCTCGACGGGAAACTCGACCATTGGTTGATCGATGAATTCCAGGATACCAGCACCCTCCAGTGGCATGTACTCGCCAACCTCGTGGACGAAGTCGTGCAGGATACCAGCCAACGCCGCACGTTCTTTTATGTTGGCGACGTCAAGCAGGCCATCTATGGCTGGCGCGGCGGCAACGCTGCGTTGTTCGAGCAGATCCTCACGCGCTACAACCGCGCAGGCCCGGTCATCGAACGCAAACCCCTTGATGTTTCGTTCCGTTCATGCCAGCCGATCATCGACACGGTGAACCTCGTGTTCGGCAACCTCGCCGCCCGCGTGGAACCGCAGGTTGCCGCCTGGTGGCAGCAGTCGTGGCAGCACCACTCCTGCGGACCGACCGTTCCCGACAACGGGTATGCCGGCTTGTTGTTGATCGCCCGCGGGGGCAGCGACGAGGAACGCAGCGATGCCGATGTGCGGCTCGATGCCACGGCCGACCTGCTGGCACGCATCGATCCCGTCGGACGCGGTCGGACCGCCGCCGTCTTGTGCCGGGGTAACGACATGGCCCGGCGCATGGCCGAACGCGTGCGCGCCCGGCATCCCCACCTGCCCGTCGTGCTGGAGGGACAGGTCCACATCACCGACAATCCCGCCGTCAGCCTGTTGCTGAGCCTGTTGATCTGCGCCGAACATCCAGGCGACCGGTTTGCGGTCTGCCACGTGCTGATGAGTCCGCTCGCCGATCAGCTGACCGAAGCGCGTGCGGTTTTTGCCGCGGTGCAGGGTGACGGATTCCGCGCCACCCTCGCGCGGTGGGCCGGCATCCTGCTTGAGCGCGTGAACCTGACGGCCTTCGAGTCGATGCGGATCGGCCAGTTGCTCGACTTCGCCGCCTTGGCCGACCTCGAGCCGTCCCGCCACATCGACCGTTTCGTGGCCTCGGTCCGGGAATTCACCGTCGCCGAATCGGCCAGCCGCCGTGCCATCCGCATCATGACCATCCACAAATCCAAGGGCCTCGATTTCGATGTCGTGGTGCTGCCCGATTTGCAGGGCCAATCCGCGGGCGGGCTGGGGCCGCCGCTGATCCAGTGGTCGGAGGACCGGCTTACCCCCGACTGGATCATGCAGCCGATGCGCAAGAACCTCGTCCAGTTGGACGACCGGCTGACCGGATGCCGGTTGGCCGAGGCGCACCGCGAAGATTTCGAGGACCTGTGTGTGCTGTACGTGGCCATGACCCGGTCGGCGCGCGCGCTCTACCTCGTGGTCACCCAAACCAAGGACGACAGCGAAGCCGGCCACCATGCCAACCTGCTGCGGGATACGCTGGTGAAAGGCGATGCCCGCGCCCCGGCGTTGGAGGGCGTGGATGGCACCATGGCCTATGCGGTGGGCGATCCGCACTGGTTCGAGGCCTTTCCGGTGCGGGATGCCGTGGGTAACGAAGGCACGGAGGCGCCGGCCACGGCCACCATTCCGTTCGCCCTCGAGGCCGAGGAACGCGCCACCCCCTCACGCGGTGCGGAATTCGAACGCAAGGCCTCGCTGGTGTTTGATCCGACGCTCCGGGCACGCCGCGAAACCGGCACCGCGGTGCATGCCCTCTGGCAGGGAATCACCTGGATTCGCACATCGGCCGACCTGGTCGCCGCCATTCCGCCTGACGCACCCGGCGAGGTCCGCAGCCATCTGGAACGGAGCGCCGCGTCGCCGGAGATCGTAGCCCTGCTGCAGCAACCGGAAGGCCCGGCAGAGGTGTGGCGCGAACAGGCTTTTGAAGTCGTCTTGCACGGCACCTGGATCTCCGGCGTGTTTGACCGCGTGGTCATTCACCGGAATGCCGCCGGTCAGGTTGCCGCCGTGGACATCATCGACTTCAAGACCAACCACCTCGAGGACCAACCCGAAGCGCGGCAACGGCTGATCGAACATTACCGGCCACAAATGGATACCTATCAGGATGTCATCAAACGGTTGCTGGCGCTCGACGCTCAACCCATCCGGCGTATCCTCGTGTTTTCCGCCATCGGCCGGATCGCCTTCCTGTAAGGCACGGCACGCCGCGCGGGCATGAATTTTCTTCGCATCCGCCCGCCGAATCGCTACCATGCCCGCCTTTTTCAGGAGATCCCATGATCAAGGTCAAAATAGTCGGGGCGGGTGGATACGGCGGTGTCGGCATCACCGAATTGCTGCTTGGGCATCCGGAGGCGAAGATCACCACCTTGGTCGCGGCCACCGAAACCGGCATGAAGATGAGCGAGCTGTACCCGCACCTCGACGGGTTCTGTGATCTCCCGATCCTCAAGCCGGATGATCCGGCCGCGCAGGAACCAGCCGATGTCGTGTTCTTTTCCACGCCCGACGGGGTGGGCATGGTGCAGGCGCGGGCCGAGCTGGCCAAGGGCGCGAAAGTCATCGACTACAGCGGTGATTTCCGGTTCGCCTCGGTCGAGGACTATGCCGAATACGCCCGGCGCATCGGCAAGGACCCGGTCCACAAGGCACCCGACCTGCTGACCCGGACCGTCTACGGTGTGCCGGAAATCCAGCGTGAAAAAATCACCCGTGATCGTCACATCGTCGGCAATCCCGGTTGCTTCGCCGTCGGCGTGATCATCGGGCTCGCCCCCACCGCCCAGTTCAACCTGGTCGAGGACAACAGCATCATCTGCGACTGCAAGAGCGCGGTCTCCGGTGCGGGCAAGAAACCGGCGCCCGGGTTCCACTTCCCCGCCCGATACGACAACATGAACGCGTACCGGCTGACCGGCCACCAGCATGTCGTCGAGGTCGAACAGGCCCTCACGCGTATCGCCGGCAAACCCGTCGCCATCACGTTCACGACCCAGGTCGTTCCGATGTGCCGCGGCATCCTGTCCTGCCTCTACGGCCAACTCCGCGACGGCATCACCTACGACCAGGTGCTGGAGGCCTACCGCAGCTACCATCGGGGCAATCATTTCGTGCGCGTCTACGACCGGACCGCCAATGTCGGCACCGCGAACGTGCGCGGCAGCAATTTCTGCAATCTCGTGGTCGATGTCGACGAGCGGACGCGCAAGTTGCGGGTCATCTCCCACATCGACAACCTGATGAAGGGGCAGGCCGGCAGCGCCCTGCAGAACATGAACCTGATCATGGGGCTGCCGGAGAATACGGGGTTGGATCGGCCCGGAAACTATCCGTAGCGAGGACGCAATGGACAACAATCAACGTTGCGCTTCGTTAGAAAATTGAAGGAAACAAACATGAAGCTGAATAACATCAAGAATTATGACGCGCCCTGCGGTCCGGTTGTCCTCGCCATCATGGATGGCGTAGGTATCGGCACGTCCCCCGAGGGCGACATGGTCGCCAAGGCCACCAAGCCAAACCTCGACTGGTTGAAGGCGAACGCCGTGTACACGACGTTGAAGGCGCACGGCACCGCCGTAGGTATGCCGAGCGACGAGGACATGGGCAACAGTGAAGTCGGCCACAACGCGATCGGCGCCGGCCGCGTGTTCTCGCAGGGCGCCAGCCTGGTCGAGAACGCCATCAACAGCCGCGCCCTGTTCGACGGCGCAACCTGGAACGAGTTGCTCGACCAAACGATCACGAACAACACCCAGCTCCACTTCCTCGGTCTGCTCTC
>CALBHI010000250.1 GCA_937894535.1 uncultured Verrucomicrobiota bacterium | reverse complement strand
CGACGCCGCGCTCGAATCGTGGCAATCCGACAACGCACTCGCCGGAATCGGCTTTGTCTTCGATCCGACGCATGGTGTTCTCGGCATCGACCTCGACAAGTGTGTCGATCCGATCACCGGACCGAGCGACGAGGCCATGCAAATTGTTCGAGACCTCAACACCTACACGGAGTATTCCCAATCCGGGACCGGCCTTCACTTGCTTTGCCGCGCATCGATGCCGCAGGGACGCGGACGCCGGAAAGGGGCGGTCGAATGCTATTCCCAAGGCCGCTACTTCACCATGACCGGGCGACGCCTGGAAGGTACACCGGCGACCATCCGCGATTGTCAGCGCGAAGTGGACGCCATTTTGTCGCGGTACTTCGAACCCGAAGAAACGACCGCCAAGAGCGAGACCCGCCCACCACCTGTGAACAACCACAGCAGGCTTGCCGATGATGACCTACTGCAACGCGCTGAACGGGCGCGAAATGGCGAAGAATTCGCCCGCCTGCGGGTTGGCGACTGGGAGGGCCGGTATCCGAGCCAGAGCGAGGCAGATGCGGCCTATTTAGGGATGCTCCGGTTTTGGACCGGGGGCGACAAGGCCCGCGCCTTCGACCTGTTCAACCGGTCCGGTTTGACCCGCCCGAAATGGCGGGACCGAGACGACTACCGGGAATCCACATGGCGAGCGATCGACCGCGGACCTGTGTACGACCCGACCTACCACACGCAACCCGAGCCGCCCGGTATCGCACACGAACCGGATGCAGGCGAACCGGACCGCCCGAAGGAACCGACCGCGCCCCCGGTAGCCCCGCATAACGTCGCCGAAGCCTCCGGGCACCCACCCGGCCCCAACACCGCAGACGACCGCGACGAGCGCACACTAAAACGCATCTGTGAAGTAGGCAGGGACTTAATCACAGCGGCCAGCCGCCACGACATCCCCCACATCCATGACGTAGCCCGCGGGCTGGCTTCAATCCTCCGCGCCCAATCCGCACCCGCCGCCTGTGGAAAATCATGGACCGAGATTGCGTTCGGGACGGTGAACGAAGGGGAAACCCTTCTCGGGAATCGCTACCTGTGCAGGCAAGGGGCCATGTTGTTTGTCGGACCCTCCGGCATCGGCAAATCCTCCGCATCGTGCCAGCAGGATATGTTATGGGCACTCGGCCGAGAGGCATTCGGGATCCGTCCCGCCCGGCCGCTCCGCATCATGACCATTCAGGCCGAGAACGACGAAGGCGACCAAATCGAAATGGCCAGGGGCGTCATGAAAGGCTTGAAGCTCACAGCCGCCGACATGGACCAGATCGACGCGAACACCCGCACGCTCACCAGCTTCAAGGTATCCGACGAGTTCCTCACCGAGCTAGGAGCCGAGATGGAAGCATGGAGGCCCGACCTTGTGCGCGTCGATCCCCTCAATTCCTACTTGGGGAGTGACCCCAAGGACGTCGAGGCCGTGAGCCGGTTCTGTCGCCAAGGCATCAGCCCCATCCTGTTCAACTACCGTTGCGGATCGATCTTCGCCCACCACACCCCGAAAACCAACTTCCGCGAAAGCACCGGGAAATGGAGTACCGTCGATTGGGCCTATGCCGGTGGCGGCGCGGCCGACCTCACCAACTGGGCGCGCGCCGTCCTGGTTGTCGATCCTGTGAACATCGACGAAGGCACGTTCCGATTTATCGCAGCGAAGCGCGGCCGGCGTATCGGCTGGAAGAACGAGGCGGGCGAACCCGTGACCGAACGGTTTTTCAGGTACGCCAGGGAACCCGGCCTGATCTACTGGGAGGATGCCGACACCCCAGAACAAGCCTCGAGGCCACACAAGAAGACCAAGGCCGACCTTCTCGACCTGATACCCGAATCGGGCACCATTGAGAAGACTGCCCTTATCAGCAAGGCACAGGGTACCGGTATCGGTGCGATCAAGGCAAAGGGCTGGATAAAAGAACTGATTCATGACGGTGTTGCATTCGAGGTCGAAAAAAAGCGTTCTGGAACCCGCGCCGCCGTTCATGTTTCGAGACAACCGGACACCGAAAGCAGATAGATACGGATGGGTATACGTATCACCCATCCAGATCATCCGCAACAGTGAGGGAGATAGATGCACACCCCCCCTACGTATGTACGGGGGGTATGTATCTATCTCACTGTCCCGATCCAGATGCCGACAGGGAGAAAACCCGAAGGCTCGACCGGGCCAGAAGCTAACCAAGGTGTACATTTTTGAACAACCCACCCGCGCCACCCGTACCGCGACCGGGCCAGCACCAGCACACCCGGGGAAGCATCATGGCCCCGCATCGGTCCGCATCCCCGGCCATGGTTGTGTTTTTTGACCCGGCACCCTCGGCGACCGGATCAGGCGTCCGGCATGTATCGCTTTTGTATCGCCAAAAATGGCCCTAAATAGCCCCTTTTGACACTTTTTCCGATTTTGGCAAACAACAAGCCGCTTGTTACTTTTGCATTCACAAGCGGCTTGTATTCAACGTTTTATATTGGAGCCAGCAGTCGGATTTGAACCGACGACCTTTTGATTACAAATCAAGTGCTCTACCAACTGAGCTATGCTGGCGTCGTGATAAAGGTTACGGGGCGGCCGGGGTGGCGTCAACCGCGTCCTGCGGCGCGTCGGCCGGCGCGGGCGCGTCGGGGGCCGGGGCGGCTTCCTCGATCGCGGGCGCGGGAGGGGCGTCCTCGTCGGCGGTTTTTTTGGTTTTCTTTTTCCGCGGCTTCTTCGGCTTTTCGCCGGCGGGAACGGGCTTGGACAGGTTGGATTCGGCGGGGATGACCGCATCAGGTTCAAGCTGGTTGGCTTCGGGAAGGATCGGTGGATCTTCGAGCGACACCGTCTTCATAAAGTCGGGCGTGGCTTCCGGCGCGACCGGTGGTGGTTCGGGCGCCGAGGGCGTGGCCATGATGGTTTGCGGATCGACCAACGCAGGATCACGCCAAAACGGATCGTCGAGCGGCAAGGTGTCCCCTTCATCGGGGGCGGCAACCGGAGCGTCAGGCGTGATGGCTTCTGCCGCGGCGGGTTGCTCGCTGACGGGTTCGGCGGGCGCGACGGTTTCTTCGCTGGTTGCCGGGGCGGGCGGATCGTTCCAGAACGGATCATCGGGGCCGATGACTTCGACCTCGGGGGCTTCGGCCGGGACATCGGCGGCCGGCTCGTCTGCGACCGCTTCCGGGATGGTTTCCGGGACGATCTCCGCAGCGGGTTCCACCGCGGCGGGTTCGGTCGATTCCACGGCTTGTTCGACGACGGGTTCGTCGGACGTTGGATCGGGCGTTTCGGCGGGGGCGGCGGGGGCCTCCTCCAGCATGTCCGGGGACGGCTCGACGTCGGTTTCCGCGGCGGGTTCGGTTTCCATCACCGGTTCTTCGTCGAGGGTCGGCTCGGTTTCCACCGCCGGTTCGACGGCAGCCGGATCTTCGGTCAGCGGCTGATCAATCAGGTCCCAGTCCTCTTCGCTCACCGCGGGTGCGGTTTCGTCGAGAACGGCGGGCGTTTCCGGGGCGGTTTCGTCGGGCACAAAGGTGTCGGGTTTCGCCTCCACGTAGCCGTTCTGCATGGCCATCATCGCGACGATCATGCTGACGAGGTATTCCTGGGAGGGCGTGCGGGATTTTTCCTCGGCGCGGCGCAGGGCGGAATGGATCGATGACTGGACCTTGCCCATGTGCCCGGCGGCGGGGTCGAACAGCTCGCGCACCGGGATCTTGCGTGCGGTGGCGTAGGCGAAGAGGTCCTTCTGGATATCCGCCATGATGCCTTCGAGGGCGATGAACACGCGGTTGTAGGGGTTGTCGGTGATGCCGCGGTTGATCTCTTCGATCTGCTGAACCACCGAGGCGACGTCCTTTTTGACCGGCTCGATGGAGCGGATGATGTAGTAGTACTGGCGGCCGCGCTGGCTGACCGTTCCGGAGAAGAGGTAGGCGTCGCCGGGGGTGGCGGCGCGGAGGGGTTCGACCGCTTCTTCCGCGGCATAGACCTCACCGAGTTCTACGGTAACAAACCGGTAGAAGGTGCGGTTGTCGAGGCGCAGGGGGCGGTCGCCGGGTGCTTCCTTGAGGATATCGCGGAACACCACGCCGCGGGCCCAGAACCGTTGGGGCGAAGCCTTCAGCTGGGCTACTTCGGCGGGCACGTAATCCTGGGCGGATACCGGCAGGACGGCCAGCGAAACGATGACCGTCAACCCCAGCGCGCGCAATAAACGTAGCAATCCCGCCATGATACTTTCTCCGCTGTTTCGTAGGGTCTAGAGTAAACAGAAAGACCGGGGTGTCAACGTTGGTTAACACCCCGGTCGGATCGGTTGCGGCGTTGGTCAACGCGGGCGGATTAGCCCTGGTTGTCCATCTCGGCCATCGCGGCCTTGCGGCTCAGGCGGACCTTGCCGGACATTTCGTCCACGGCGAGGCACTTGACCCACATGGTGTCGCCGATCTTGCAGATGTCGTCGACGGATTTCACGCGGAAGTCGGCCAGCTCGCTGATGTGCACGAGGCCTTCCTTGCCGGGCATGAATTCCACGAAGGCGCCGAACTCCTTGGCTCCGGTGACGGTGCCCTGGTAGATCTTGCCGACTTCGGCTTCCGCGGTGAGGGCGCCGATCTCGCGCACGGCGATGTCCATCGACTCCTTCTCGCTGGCGAACACGCGCACGGTGCCGTCATCCTCGATGTCGATCTTCGCACCGGAGACGTCGGTGATGCGGCGGATGTTCTTGCCGCCGGGGCCGATGAGGGCGCCGATCTTCTCGGGGTTGATGCGGAGGACCTGGATGCGCGGGGCGTAGGGAGAAAGGTCTTCGCGCGACGCGGCGATCACGGTCTGCATGTAGTCGAGGATCTGCTGGCGGCCCTTGTTGGCCATGGTGAAGGCCTTTTCGACGAGGTCCCAGCGCAGGCCGCGGATCTTGAGGTCGACCTGGAAACCGGTGATGCCCTGGCGGGTGCCGGTGACCTTGAAGTCCATCTCGCCGCAATGGTCTTCGGCACCGAGGATGTCGAGGACCAGCTCGGCCTTGTCGGCTTCGCTGAACAGGCCGACCGAGATGCCCGCGACGGGCTTGGTGATCGGCACGCCGGCATCCATCAGCGCGAGGGTGCCCGCGCAGACGCTGGCCATCGAGGAGGAGCCGTTCGACTCCATGATCTCGGAGACCACGCGGATGCTGTAGGGGTAGTCGTTCGGGATGACCGGGACGAGCGACCGTTCGGCCAGGTTGCCGTGGCCGGTTTCGCGGCGGCTGGTCATGCCGAGGCGGCCGACTTCACCGACCGAGTACGGCGGGAAGTTGTAGTGGAGGATGAACCGTTTCTCCTTCGGGCCGCCGGCGACCGCGTCGAGGTCCTGCACGTCGTCGCTGGTGCCGAGGGTGACGGTGGCGAGGGACTGGGTTTCACCGCGGGCGAACAGCGAGGAGCCGTGGGTGCGCGGGAGCACGGCGACTTCGCCGTAGAGGTCGCGGAGCTGGTCGAAACCGCGGCCGCCGATGCGGGTCTTCTTCTCAATGACGAGGCGGCGGGTGGATT
>CALBHI010000249.1 GCA_937894535.1 uncultured Verrucomicrobiota bacterium | reverse complement strand
TATCCCAAGAACTATATGGCGTTTCTGGTCGCGGTTCTTGTGAGCATCGGACTTTCCGGGATGGCTACCAAATTGAAGTTGGAGCGAAGCCGGCTGGATGGCAGTCCCCGTCCAAAGTTCTCCATGGCCATCCTTGGCGTGAGTCTGGCCCTGCTGCTTGCCTTGTTGACCGGCTTGCTAAAGATCTGATCGAATCGTCTGGTTCCTGGTCGGTAGACGGTTGTCGATTTTACCCCCTTGGTTGTTGTGCTTTCTCATTGCATTGTCGCGGGTCTACCGCTATAGGTTTTTCGTTGTTAACGTTTTTTATCCGGAGGCATTCATGAGCATTCATCGTTGGTTGGGAGCAGTCGTTTTGGCTGCGGGGCTTGTGTCGTCCACGTTCGCCGCAGAACGCGATCTTTTTGAAGAGGCGCCTTGGTACGTCGGATTCGGCGTTGGCCATGTCAACTTCGAGGGTGACGCGGTTGTTCAGGACGACTTTTTCCTGGGACTCCGCCTCGGACACGATCTGCACGAATACTTCGGTTTGGAACTCGGTTTTGATTATGTTCCCACGCTGGATAATACCATATTCCGTGAAGGGGATAACCGTTATGCCCTCGACAGCGACACCTCGGCTTTCCGGTTGTCGTTGGATGCCCTCTTCCACCTGCGCAACACGGACAATCTCCGGTGGGATCCGTACCTGGCGGTGGGTGCCAGCTACATCAGTTTCGATGATGCCATCAACGATGATGGTGATGAGTCAACTCTGGGTTTCCAGGCCGGTGCCGGTCTGTTCTATCATTTCAGCGATGCCTGGTCGGTACGCGGTGATTTCCGGACGACGATTGCCGGTGACAATACGGAATTCGCTTCGATTCTGTTCGTCGGCGCCAACTACCGCTGGGGAACGCGCATTGCTCCCAAGTATGCCTTGAGCGGTGGTGACATCGACAGTGATGGTGATGGACTGACCGATTCCCGTGAGGCGGAAATCGGCACCAATCCCTTCGATCCTGACACGGACAAGGATGGCTTGTCTGATGGCGAGGAAGTTCTTACCTACGGTACCGACCCCTTGAACCCCGACACCGATTGGGATGGGTTGAAGGACGGCGCTGAAGTATTAACCTACCGCACGGATCCCAAGAATCCCGACACCGACAACGGCGGTGTCAAGGATGGCCACGAAGTCATCGAGGACGGAACCAACCCCCTCGATCCTTCAGACGACCTCCAGTTGTTCACGCTGAACATTGAGTTCGATTACGACAAATCGAATCTCCGTCCCCAGTATCACGATGAGTTGGATGTTGTGATTAAGGTCTTGCAGCGCGATCCCGGAGCCACGGCGCGCATCGAGGGCCATGCCGACAAGCGTCCTACGTCGAAGCGCGACTACAACATCCGGCTTTCCGAGCGCCGGGCCAAGGCGGTTCTGGACTACATCGCCGATGTCGGTGGAATTGAACGTAGCCGCATGACGAACCATGGCTACGGGTTTGACCGCCCGGTTGCTCCCAACGACACGGAACCGAACATGCAGAAGAACCGCCGCACCGAGATCTACATCCGCAAGGGCGATTCGAGCACGATTTCGCCGACGGGTCAGGTGATTGATCTGAAGACTGACGAGGCCGCCGACCTTTGATGCAATTCCTGCTACGTACATGAAGATCTCGTCGGGGCGCACCAAGTGCGCCCCGACTTTTTAGTACCATGGACGAATCCGCGACCAACAACCTTGATGCACCGTATCTTGACGGAGTTTATAGTCGTCCGTCGCACTTGGTGTTCATCATGGGTTGCCACCGTTCGGGCACCACATTCCTGCACCGCCTGCTGGCCGACTCGGGTCGGTTTGATTTCCTCTCCACGTACGAAGTGATAGCCTATTCGGCATTGTTGCGAAACCGTGTGTCCGGCAAGGAACAGGAAGCGAAAGCAGCACTGCAGGCGGAATTGCTTGCTGAGGGTCCGGATCGTGGCATCGACCATGTTCCGGTTGATGTGGATGCGCCGGAGGAATACGGCTTTATTCTCCCCGGGTATGACCTTTTTGTTCCCCGGTTGACGGAAGCGAACCAGCTGCTTTTTGATGAGATCTGCCGTAAAAAACGTTGGTTGGCTGGTACCGATCGGCCCTTGCTGCTCAAGGAGCCCAACGAATTCTATGGTAATCTGTTGAACGTGAGGCGGCTTTATCCCGAGGCCCGTTTCATCATCAACCACCGGCATCCCCTGGTGGTGCTCGCCTCGCACATCGACTCGTGGAGCTCGGTGTACGACGAGAAGAATCATTACCTCTACAAACTGAATCCGCGCTACCGGGAAATCATGGATAATCCCATTGAACGTATGCACCACCGGTTGTTTATGCATACGGGCAAGGCGGTTGAGTTGGTGTTGAACCACCTGGTTGCGGCCTTTGATTCCTTTCTGGCCCAGCGCGCGGAGTTGGAGGACCACCGGTGCTTCAGCCTGCGGTATGAGGACCTGTGTGAGCGACCGGATGCGGTATATGGTCGCTTGATGGATTTTCTGGGTGAGCCGGTATCGGGTTCGCTCGGGGCCAAGGTGAACCGGCGTGAGCGTGTTGCCCCGGCCTTGATCCGGGAGGTCTATACGCGCAACCTGCATCGGATGGAACCGTACTTGTCTGCGATGGACTACCCGGCGTTTCCGGAAGGTTGCTGAGTGGTCATTCCGCGGACCCGCGCGGAGGTTTTAATCGACGATGGCGCGCCAGCCGATTTCCTGTCCTGCCATGAAGGGCACCACGGAGCCGTAACGTTCCGGGATCGTCCATGGTTGTTGTTCCAACCGCACATTTTTTTCGGGAAGATCCAGATGATGCAGGCGGCGTGCGTGGTCTGATACAAACGCCTGCAAACGATGCGCCGCATCATTCCGGTGGAAAAATTCGGCGAGCAGGGGCAGGCAGGCGGGAGCGGTGAAGACGCCGGCTGCGCATCCGGGGCATTCCTTGGCGGAAACGGGGTGGGGCGCGGAGTCGCTTCCGAACATCAGTTTCGGATGACCGGTCAGCGCGGCTTGCTGGAGCGCCTCGCGGTCTTCGGGTCGCTTCAGGATCGGTTTGCAGAACAGGTGGGGGTTCAGTAGGCGGCCGGCCATGTCATCGAGGGTCAGCCACAGGTGGTGCAGGGTGACGGTGGCATGCAGGTTTTCGTAGCGGTCCAGCAACGCCACGGCATCGGCGGTGGTGATGTGCTCCATGACGATGATCAGGCCAGGGTAGTTTTCGGCGAGGAACTCGTAGGAGGGCAGGAATTCACGTTCGCGGTCCATGACGAAGCCGTGGGTTTCGCCGTGGACAAGCAGCGGAATGCGGAGTTCCTCCATGGCCTTGAAAACGTGGTGGAAGCGGTCGAGGTCGCGCACGTCGGAATCGCTGTTGGTGGTCACGCCGTCGGGATACAGCTTGATGGCGAGGATGTGCGGTTTGGCCGCGGCCAGTTCGGCGGCATGGTAGTCTCGGAAAAACAGGGTCATCAGCGGGACAAAGGTGTGAGACCCGGCGGCGCTGAGGATGGCATCACGGTATGTGACGACCTGCTCAATCGAGGTCACGGGCGGTATCAGGTTGGGCATGATCACCGCGCCAACGAACGGTTCAGCGCTGACGGGTGTGACGGTCTTCAGCATGTCGCCCTGCCGCAAGTGGAGGTGCATGTCGAGGGGTTGGCGGAGGATCCAGGGGGTTTTCATGCGGTTACTCGGGCAGGTGGAAGCGGGGTGATTGGGACAGGAAGCGGGCGGGGTTGTGCCAGGTGATGGTGGAAATATCCTTTTCGGTGCGGCCGCGCCGGCGCATTTCGCGCATGGCTTGGGGGACGGCCAGTGGATCGCTCACGCCCCAGTCGCAGGCGCTATTCAACCACAGCCGTTCGTGGCCGTACACATCGAGCAGGTCAATGGCGCGGGCCACGGAGCACTTTGAGGTGGGGTAGAGGGTTATGCCGGCCCAGTGCCCGCGGTCGAGGGCCAACCGGACGGTGTGTTCCTCCACGTGGTCGATCAGCACGCGCTCGGGAGCGAGGTCCGGGTGCTCGCGGATGGCGTCGAGGATCAGCTGTGTCCCTTTGCGTTTATCTTCGAGGTGCGGGGTATGGACCAGCACCAGTTGCTGGTGGCGGGTGGCGAGGGTGAGGTGTTCGTGGAAAACGGCCAGCTCGTTGTTGCTGTTTTTATTCAGGCCGATTTCGCCGATGCCGAGCACGGTGGGCCTTTCAAGGAAGGCGGGGATCATGCTCAACACCTCGCGGGCCAGGGATAGGTCCTCGGCCTCCTTCGGGTTCAGGCAGATCCAGGCGTAATGGGCGATGCCGTAGGTGGAGGCCCGTTTTGGTTCGAAACGGGTGATCTGCTCGAAATAATCGTGGAACCCGTCGGCGGAGGACCGGTCAAAACCGGCCCAGAAGGCCGGTTCGCAGACCACACGGCAACCGGCGAGGTGCAACCGCTCGTAGTCATCGGTCGTCCGGCTCACCATGTGGGCATGTGGTTCGATGTAGTGCATGTCAGGAGGTTTTTCCGCGGTAGCCTGGCCACACGCCGCAGGCACCTTTTTCGCCGGCGGCCGCGATGGGGCTGGGGGTGGGATCGCTCATCCGTTCGAGGATCCGGGCGGTTTTTTCCGGGGCATGATCCTGCAGGATGGGCAGGCAATCCATGAGGCAGCGCCAACGGAAATCGGCTTCGCCATCGGCACGGTCCAGCCGGTCCAGCGTCGCTGCGAGCTCGATGAGTTTCGAGCGGGCGTCCATGAAATACAGTTCGGTCACCTGCTGTTTGTTCATAAAAAATATCCCGTGAAGGGGGATGATTGAGTAGTATTGTACGTAGCGATGTCGGAAGCAATCATGTTCAGGCAGGTTTAGGTTGTGCGGTTCTTGTTGTACAACATTCGGTATGCGACGGGCGCCCGGTTGCCCCGCCTCCCGTGGAGCGGGTATTTCAACCGTACCAACGGCCATCTCGACGAGATCATCCGGTTCATCAAGCCGCTCGAGCCGGATATCATGGGCTTGGTCGAGGTCGATGGCGGGTCCTACCGTACCGGTCGCACGAACCAAGCCGAGGAGATCGCCCGCGCGCTGGGCCATTACCACGCCTATCGGACCAAATACAGCGAGCATGGCCGTATCTCCCGGCGGGTTCCGGTCATGAACAAGCAGGGGAATGCTTTTATCACCCGCGATTCGATCCAGAACGCCCGTTACCATTATTTCGAACGCGGGTTCAAGCGCCTGGTGATCGAGCTCGAGATGGAGAACCTGGTGGTTTTTCTGGTTCACCTGTCGTTGGGATTCCGGATCCGGCACCAGCAACTCGCGATGCTGTACCGGTTGGTCAAGGAAACGAAAAAACCCCATATCGTGGCCGGTGACTTCAATGCACTTTGGGGCGAGCGGGAGATCGACCTGTTTCTCGCGGCCAGCGGGTTGCGCAACGTCAACCAGGAGAGTCGGCCGTCCTTCCCGAGCTGGGCGCCCAAACGCCACCTCGATTTCATCTTGTGCAGCCATCAGATCGAACCGGAACGGTTCTGGATGCCGGAATCCACGTTAAGTGATCACTTGCCTCTGGCTTTGGATTTTACAATACGTTGATGGATAAAGCGATGTGATAGATGCGGGCTGCGAGTGCCCCTTCCGGTTTGGCGGGTACGATCCGGCCGGTCCAGCACGGGGGGATTTTGATTGCTCCCAAGGGGTGATCCCTGTACCGTGCGCGTTTCCTTGGATACCTGTTGTATCCCGGTGAATGGCCGTGGTTTGGTTCGGCACTGTGTGTCGAGGCTGCGGCCGATGAATGGAGACATATTGTGGCCAAATCAATCAAACCCGACGCCTCGTCCTCGACGATGGCCGTCATGTACGAAGCAACCCTCAAGAACATTGCCGAAGGGACTATTGTTCCCGGCAAGATCATTGATATCCGCGAGAACGAAGTGTTGGTGGACATCGGATACAAATCCGAAGGTGTCATTTACGCCAACGAGTTCAAGGACCTGGAGACCCTCAAGCCGGGGGATCAGGTGGAAGTTTTCCTCGAGACGCTCGAAGACGAGCAGGGCATGGTGGTGCTGAGCAAGCGCCGTGCCGAACAGCAGCGCAACTGGGACCGTGTGCTCGCCAACTACGTTGAAGGCAGTACGATCGTTGGAACGATCAAGGGCCGTGTGAAGGGTGGCATGATCGTGGATGTGGGTGTGGATGCGTTCCTGCCCGGTTCCCAGGTCGATGTCATGCCGATGCGTGGCGGTGACGACTTGATGGAGCGCGAGCTTGAATTCAAGATCATCAAGATCAACCGTGAGCGCCGCAACATCGTGGTCTCGCGCCGCGAACTGATGGAAGAGCGCCGCCGCGAGCAGAAGAAAGTCCTGCTGTCCGACATCAAGATCGGCGAAATGCGCCGTGGCGTGGTCAAGAACATCACCGACTTCGGTGCGTTCGTGGACCTCAACGGCATGGACGGACTGCTGCATATTACCGATATGAGCTGGGGCCGCATCAACCATCCTTCCGAAGTGGTCAAGGTCGGTCAGGAGGTCGATGTGATGATCCTCGACGTGGACCGCGAGAAGGATCGTATTTCGCTCGGCCTCAAGCAGAACTTGCCGAATCCCTGGGACGACATCGAGCGCAAGTACCCGGTCGGCACCCGCATCAGCGGCAAGATTGTCAACCTCGTCCCCTACGGCGCGTTCGTGGAGATCGAGGAAGGCGTCGAAGGCATGGTACACGTGTCCGAGATTTCCTGGACCAAGCGGGTGGCGAAGGCCTCCGACGCATTGGCTCTGGGCCAGGTCGTGGATGCGGTCATCCTCAACATCAACAAGGACGAGCAGAAGATTTCGCTCGGCATCCGCCAGACCGAAGCCAATCCGTGGATGCGGGTGCAGGAACGTTATCCGATCGGCTCCCGCGTCAAGGGTGTGGTCCGCAACTTCACCTCGTACGGCGCGTTCGTCGAGTTGGAGCCGGGTATCGACGGCATGATTCACGTTTCCGACATGTCCTGGACCCGCAAGGTCAACCATCCGTCGGAAGTCCTCAAGAAGGCCGACGAAGTCGAAGCCGTGGTGCTCGAAGTCGATCCCGCCCAGCAGCGGATCAGCCTCGGTCTCAAGCAGGCGCAGCACGACCCGTGGTCGAGCATCGCCGGCCGTTACCAGGTTGGTCAGCTCGTCAAGGGCAAGGTATCCAAGTTGGCGTCGTTTGGCGCCTTCGTGGAGATCGAGGAAGGCATCGATGGTCTGGTGCACATCAGCCAGATCAGTGATGAGCGCGTCCAGAAGGTGCGTGATGCCTTGCAGCCCGGCCAGGAAGTCGAAGCACGCGTGATCAAGATCGATGCGGTTGAACGCCGCATCGGGTTGAGCATCAAGGCGGCCAAGCTTTCCGACGAGGAATTCAAGGTTGACGAGTCGATGCTCGAAGGGCTGCGTCCGGGTGAAGACCTGGTTGATCTGGCCGGTGCGTTCGATGAGGCGTTTGGTGCGACCTCTTCCGAGACGGAAGAGTGGCATCCGGGCCAGAAGAAGTAATCCTTCTTCCATCGTCCTGCGACTGCGCCCCGGCTGAAAAGCCGGGGCGTTTTTGTTTGTGGCAAGGAAGTTGATGATTTTTTCCGGGTGTCGCCTACAATGGTGCGATCATGACGAAAACGATTGAGGAACAACTGGAGCTGCTGGCGGAAAACGCCGTCGATTTGTTTTCCCGCGAGGAGTTGAAGCGCAAGCTGGAGACGGCCCGGCGGGAGAACCGTCCGTTGCGGGTGAAATACGGGGCGGATCCATCGGCACCGGACATCCATCTGGGTCATGTGGTGGGGTTGAACCAGCTGCGCCGCTTCCAGGACTGCGGTCATACGGTAGTCTTTATTATTGGTGATTTTACCGGGATGATCGGCGACCCGTCCGGTCGTTCGCAGACGCGCAAGCCCTTGACGCGTGAACAGGTGGCGGCGAATGCATTGTCCTACCAGGAGCAGGTGTTCCGGATCCTGCGCCGCGAGCAGACGGAGATCGCCTTCAACTCGGGTTGGCTTTCGCCGATGGGGTTCGAGGAGGTCATCCGGTTGTCGGCGCATGTCACGGTGGCCCAGTTGCTGGCGCGCGACGACTTTTCCAAGCGGTATGCCGCCAACCAACCGATCTCGCTGGTGGAGTTCCTGTATCCGCTGGTGCAGGCCTATGACTCGGTGATGGTGAAGGCGGATGTCGAACTGGGCGGGACCGACCAGTTGTTCAACCTGCTGCTGGGCCGTGAGCTTCAGAAAGTGATGGGGCAGGAGCCGCAGGTGGTGATGACCTTGCCGTTGATCGAGGGGTTGGACGGGGTCAACAAGATGAGCAAGAGTCTGGGCAATTACATCGGCATCAACGAACCGGCGAAGGACATCTTCGGCAAGGCCATGTCGATCAGCGACGAATTGATGTGGAAGTATTTCAAGCTGGTGCTGGGGTGGGGACGCGAGGCCATCGAGCGGTTGCAGGCGGAGGTGCAAAGCGGGGCGGTGCATCCGCGTGACGCCAAGGACCGGTTGGCCACGGCGTTGGCAGCACGGTTCCACGACGAGGCGGCGGCGCAGGCGGTGTCGGACGAGTTCCGCCGTGTCTTCTCCGCTGGTCAGGCGCCGAGTGAGATGCCGGAGCTGGTGGTGACACCGGAGTTGCTGGATGGCGAGGGGCGGGCCGGCTTGATGGCCTTGATGGTGGCGGGTGGCTTGTGTGCGAGCAACGGCGAGGCCAAGCGGCTGATCCAGCAGGGTGCGGTCAAGGTCGGCGAGGAGAAGGCGTCGGAGGTGCAAGCGCGGATCGTCCCGCAGGATGGTTTGATCATCAAGTCCGGCAAGCGAGGTTTCGTGCGGTTGCGGCTGGCATGAAGCGGCGACGAACCATCAGTGCGGGAGGCGTGGTCCTGAACCGCAAGGGGCTGGTGCTGGTGGTGAATCAACGCGGGCGGGCTTGGTCGCTGCCCAAGGGGCATCTTGATCCGGGTGAAACGTTGTTGGAGGCGGCGGTCCGGGAAATTCATGAAGAAGCCGGTGTGGTTGATTTGACCCTGGTCCATTACCTCGGTTGTTACGAACGGTGCCGGATCGGGAAGTTTGGCGGAGAGGATCCGACGGAGTGGAAGGAATTGCACTTTTTCCTGTTCCGGAGCAGCCAGACGACGCTGGTGCCGCTGGACGCACTCGACCACCCGGAGGCCCGGTGGGTGCGTTTCGTGGAGGCGGCGGCTTTGTTGACACATCCGAACGACCGGGATTTTCTGATCAACCAGCAGGGTTTTATTCAACGATGGAGCAGGTAAGGCCATGGCACTGTATTTGATGTTGGGCAACTATACGCATGCCTCGGTCCGCGAGATCAACGCGGCACGGACCAAGGAGGCGGTCGGGATCATCGAAAAGAACAACGGGCAGGTCGTTTCGATGTATGCGATGCTCGGCCAGTTCGATGTGGTGCTGGTGGTCAACCTTCCCGGCAACCGGGAGGCGATGGAGGTGTCGGTTGGCCTGTCGCGGGTAACCGGGATTCACTTTAGCACCGGGCCGGTCATTCCGATCGACCGGTTTGATGAGATGATGGAGATGGCCCGGCAAGCGCAGGAGCAGCTGCCGTCGGATTCGACGCGGCCGGACGTCGGTCGGCGATAACCGGTCGTTCAGGTGCGGGTATAGGTCGCGATGACCGGGGATCCGAGCAGGTTGTTCAGGCCGATGAACCGGGTGGCCGATTCGAGACCGTTGGACAAGGCGCGCGATTTCAGCATCCGGTGGAGGACCATCGGGAAGAAAAATTGTCCGTCGCGGTAAGTGCGTTTGAATCCGTGCGCAGCGAAGGCCTCATCAATCTGGCGGTGGGTGAAGAGGGTCCAGGTGCGGGTATTCTTCTCGAGCTTTTTCTTGGCCTTGAACAGCATGGGGGCGATGGCGTTCAGGCTGGTGCTGGTCGGGTAGTCGATGGTCACGGAGCGGCGGGCGGTGCGGCAGAGTTCCGCGATGAGTTGCGGCCAGCGTTCGCAATGGGTGACCAACCGAAAACACAGGACGGCATCGAACGACTGATCAGGGCAGGGGAGATGGATCACATTGCCGACCTCGAAGCGGCAGGTGCCGGCGTTGATCAGGGCTTGGATGCGGTGGGCACAATCGGGGTGGCTGCCGACCACGGTGACGCGGTACCCGTCGCGGGTGAGGGGGTGGGCGAGTTGGCCATGGCCACCGCCGACATCGAGTGCGGAACCGGGTGCGCCGAGTCGGGCGAGGTGGGCCAGGGTGGTTTTCTCCTGCACGTCCAGCATCCAGGCACCGGAGGGTCCGGCAAAGCGCCCGGCGTAGGCGTCGGTCGAGGTCTCGATATCGGCGGTTTCCGGAAACGAAGCGGGATCGGGTTGCATGCGAACAGTGTGGCGTCCGGATCCGGCCGGGGCAACCGTTATTGTGCGGCGGGCGGCGTCTGATTGGCAGCCATCTGCTCGCGGTACTTCCGTTTGCGGTGGCGGACGATGTCGCCTTCCACCATGTAGATCGTGTCCTTGGCGATGTTGGTGGCGTGGTCGGCGATGCGCTCGAGGGAGCGGGCCACGGAGAGCACGTTCATCAGGGGCTCGGTGTTCTCCGGGCGTTCGCGGATTTCCTTTTCCACCAGGTCAAACGCCTCGGCCATCATCTTGTCGATCCGATCATCCTCGGAGAGCCAGAGGGTGCGGGCGAGGTTGGCGTCGCGGTTGATCATCGCATCCAGACTACGTGCGACCATGGCGTCGGACATGGCCGCCATGGCGGCCAGGTTGAAGGTGGTTTGCGGACGGGGCTGGGCGATCATCTGAATGCTGCGTTCGGCGATGCTGACGGCCAGGTCACCGATGCGCTCAAGGTCGCGGTTGATTTTCAGGATGGCGACGATGTAGCGCAGGTCGTGGGCGACCGGTTGGTAGAGGGCGAGGATTTTCAGGCACTCCTCCTCGACATCGACTTCGGCCATGTCGATCTGGTGGTCATTTTCGATCACCTTGCAGGCCAGGGCCTGGTCGCGATCGGCCACGGAGCGCACGGCGTCGCGCACGTTTTCCTCAACGTGGGCGGCGAGGGAAAGGACCTGTTTCTTCAGTTTGTCGATTTCTCGGACGAGATGTTGGGCCATGGCGTATGCTCCTGATCAACCGAAACGGCCGGTGATGTAGTCTTCAGTCTGTTTCAACGAGGGGGAGGTGAACAGTTTGTCGGTCACGTCGAACTCGATCAATTCGCCCAGGTAGAAAAACGCGGTGTAGTCCGACACGCGGCTGGCTTGCTGCATGTTGTGGGTCACGATGGCGATGGTGTAGTTTTCCTTCAGGGACAGCATCAGATCCTCGATCTTCGAGGTGGCGATCGGGTCAAGGGCCGAGCAGGGCTCATCCATGAGCAGGACATCCGGCTCGATGGCGATGGCGCGGGCGATGCACAGGCGTTGCTGCTGACCGCCGGAAAGGGCAAGGGCATTCTGGCGCAGCTTGTCCTTCACCTCATTCCACAGGGCGGCCTTGCGGAGTGACTTCTCAACCAGTTCATCGTTATCGCCCTTGTATCCATTGATCTTTGCGCCCCAGGCGATGTTGTCGTAGATGCTTTTCGGGAAGGGGTTTGGCTTCTGGAACACCATGCCGATTTTGCGCCGGATCATCACCGGATCGACATCCTTTTCATAGATGTTGTGGCCGTGGAAGAGGACTTCCCCTTTCACGCGCGCGGTGCTGATGAGGTCGTTCATCCGGTTGAACGAGCGCAGGACCGTACTTTTGCCGCAGCCGGAAGGACCGATCAGCGCGGTGATGCTGCCCGACTCGACGCCGAGGTTGACCCCTTTCACGGCGTGGAAGTCGCCGTAGAAGATATCTAGGTTGCGGGCCTCGAGGGCGGCCGG
>CALBHI010000248.1 GCA_937894535.1 uncultured Verrucomicrobiota bacterium | reverse complement strand
CGACAAACCAGTAGGCGTAGTAACTGCCGAACGACTTGGGCACCCCCTGCACACGCACATGGCGCAACATGTCGAGGATGCGGACATCGAAGGCTTCGCGCCCGGCAAAGGGAACCTGGATGACATGGGAATGGGCGATCTCGCTGCCCTGTCCCACCATGCACCGCTCGGGACGGTGAATGCTGGCGCGCTCCTTGCCGCTCATCACCACCGTGGCGATGATCTGGCGGCCGTCGGGGTGGCGGTACCGCTTTTTGCTGATGATCGTATCGGCCGGCAACATCGACTTCTCGATCAGGGTCATGCTGCCCAATTGACCGCCACAATCCGGACAGGTGTTGAGGTCCTCGAGCTGGCTGGCCCCGAAGATTTTCTGGTGTTCGGGATTCCAGCAAAAACGGATTTCATCACCGACCCAGTCACCGACCAGGTCCGGCCATTCCGGAACGACACCCGCCTCGTCCGAGGTCGAGGTGTCCACCGTCAACGCCAGGGCCACCGAGGTCAGGATCAACAACCCCAGCAGGATCAGGTAGTGCGCAGATGTCCGAGCCACCATCGTTTCTTCTCCTCCAGCCAGGCCCGCTCCAACACCGAGCCAATGCTGATCAATAAAATGAACACGACCATGAAGATGATGAAGCCGGAAAAGTCATGGTACAACTGCATGGCCATGTCGGTGCCAAACGCCTCGGCCACGATCCCGGTCGTGAAAATACGCACCACGTTGCCGACCAGGGCAAGCGGGATGGACATGAAGAAAATGACCCACTGCCGCCACGCCGAACGCTGGGTCAGGTTGGCGTAGATCGCGGTAAGCGCGGTGATCGCGATCAACGAACGGATGCCGCTGCAGGCATCGGCAACATCCAGGTCGAACCCCCCCGGCGACAACGAGTGAAGGCGCGCCCCCGACTGCTCAACCCCGATCCCCACCCCGTTGAGCAGGAACGAAGCCACCGCCGTGGCAAAAATCCGCAAGGGGTGCGTCACGCTGTCGAGAAAGTTAAACGGTATGCAAAAGATCAGGTAGGAGCACGGGAAGATCAGCCGCTTGGCCACCTGCCAGCCATACAGATAGTACGGAATCGTCCAGATCAATCCGACCAGGGCAAACAACGAGAGCCGGGTCTGCTGCGCCTTCGCGCCCAACCAATGCATCAGCAAACAACCCACCACCAGCACGAGACCGGTGTAACTCACCGATTTCGGAGCCGCCGCCAACTCCTTGCGCCGCGCCCACACGACATACAAGGAAAGCACCGGGATCAGCCAACCGTGGGAATAATCGCCGCCGTACTCAATGTCATCGGTCCACCGCTCGACCATCCAGACCAGCGCCGAGCGACCGAATACCTTCACATCCAACGAGTTGCCTTGATAGTGGAACAACAGGAACACCCAACCGACCACCAAAGCGATGAACAGGGAGCGCACGACGTCGTCCCGGTTCAACGTGGCCAACCGCCACCGTTCATTCCAGATTTCCTGATCCATAACGCTCTTCTGACCGTGGGGCGACCTTACGCGTTGAACCGGCTATGGTCAAATACCGATGCAACCCGCCCTCCCGACCCGCGCATATCACGGATAGCCGCCATTTTTTCCTACCCACCAAGGCAAACATTGTGTTCAATACAAATTGAACGCCTTGAAACCTCGGCGCCGACAGGATGAATCCGCCAGGTGGCAACCCGGACGGGACGCGACCGGGACGAAGTCTGCCCGCGCGCGGCTCCACGCCCGGCCGGAGTTATCCCGATGAACGATGCCGCCGACATCCGGGAGCGTTTTGTTGCCGCCGCCGGCGAGTTCACCCAGGCTCTGGGGTATGGCCGGAACATCGGCCAAATCTACGCCCACATCTACTTCAGCCGCGATCCGCAATCGCTCGACAACCTCACCGAGTCCCTCGGCATCAGCAAAGGCAGCGCCAGCATGTCCGTGCGCCAGCTCGAACAGTGGGGCGCGGTGAAACACGTCTGGATCAAGGGTGAACGCAAGGACTTCTACGAGGCCTGCGAGGATTTCGGCCGGATCATGCGCAAGGCCCTGATCGACCTCGTCGGCCGCACCACCGAATCCGCCGACGCCCTGCTCACCGAGTCGGAAACCTGGCTGGCCGCCAACCGTAAAACCGGCCGACCCCCCGCCGACACGGACTTTCTCAACGAACGCATGAAGAAAATCCGCGATTTCCGCAACCGCGCCCACTACCTCTGGAACAGCCCCCTCATCCGCGTTCTGTTCAAATGAACACCACCCATCATCCAGCCGCGACCGGATCCATGATCCATTCCTCCCGTTTCCATCCCGCGCACGAAACGCATCGGACGACTCCGCGGCACGTCGAACCCATCCAGATCAGTCCCCGAAAAAGAATCGACTAAAAACAAGATGATCACCCCCGTCTTTATCGGCGAGCGAAGCGATGTTTACCCGCCGGAGGAGGGCCGATGCGTGACC
>CALBHI010000247.1 GCA_937894535.1 uncultured Verrucomicrobiota bacterium | reverse complement strand
GGTTGCCGGGCATCATCGAGGTGCGTGATGCCGGGCACGATCCCGAGTCGGTGCAGCCGGTGCTCGGCAAGGCGTTGGCCAAGGCGATCGCGGCGCTGGATGCCATGCGGCAGCGCGAGGGTCGGGCCATGCTCGCGGATCTCAACGCGCGGCTCGCCGGGTTGCAGGAGTCGGTCGGGGTCATCGCGCGGCGGGCGCCGGAATTGGCGGAGCGTTTCCGCGGGACGTTGCGGGCGCGGATCCTGGCGGCGGCGGCCGGACTCGAGATCGCCGACGAGCGGATCGAAAAGGAAGTCATCCTGTATGCCGACCGGAGTGACATTGCCGAAGAGCTCACCCGGTTGCGGAGCCATTTCGGACAGGCGCGCGACCTGCTCAAGCGACGCGAGCCGGCGGGGCGGGCTTTGGATTTCCTCGCCCAGGAGATATTTCGCGAGATCAACACCATCGGATCGAAAGCCGGTGATCCGGTGGTGTCCTCCCAGGTTGTCACCTTCAAGGCGGAGCTCGAGCGGTTCCGCGAACAAGTGCAGAACATCGAATGATACACCCGGAACCACGCCCGTTGTTGATTGTCATTTCCGCGCCGTCCGGCACGGGAAAAACCACCTTGTGCGACCGGCTCATCTCCGAGTTCCGCACGATGAAATATTCGGTCTCCTGCACCACGCGGCACCCGCGTGACGGCGAGATCGACGGCGTTGATTACCACTTCATCAACAACGAGGTCTTTCAGCAGAAGGTCAACCAGGGTTCATTCCTCGAGTATGCACAGGTGCATGATCACATGTACGGGACGCTCAAGGACGTCGTCGTCGACAACCTCAAGGCGGGCATTGATGTGCTGATGGACATCGACGTGCAGGGTGCGCTGCAGATCCGCAGCGCCATCATGGATGCACCGGTCGGCGATCCGTTGCGCCGCGCCTACATCGATGTGTTCATCGCGCCGCCTTCGATCGAGGTGTTGCACGCGCGGCTCAAGGGGCGCGGCAAGGATTCCGACGAGGTGATCGAACGCCGCATGCAACAAGTGGAGAAGGAACTCGCGTGCTGGCGCGACTACCAATACTTCATCATCAACGATCGTCTCGATGCGACGTACGACACGTTGCGTTCCATCATCATCGCCGAACATCACCGCTTCGCGTGATCGAGATGACGAACAGCATGTCAAAATTTTTTTCACTTTTGTGCATGTCAATGATTGACGTGTGCGCAAAACATTTTTATTGTGTCATCAAGAAATGAGAGTTGCGTGAATGAAGAACGTGCATCACATCTTGCTTTCGATCTGAGTCACTGAACACGCATACCATGTCATCTTACCATCCATCGTTTGGCTTCAACCGCGAGACATCCCACGCAGATGAGTGCGACCGGCGCGACGAACGCGCGAACAACCTGAGCGTCCACTCGAACCCGAAGACTGAACTCACCTCCGACGCAACCAAGCACGATCGTGTGCGCTAGCGGATCGAGTTCCCTGAGACGGGTACCCCTGTAGGAGACGAAACGAGAACACCAACGATAGAAGGGAGGGAAAAAGACATGGCCAAGAAGAAAGCAGCCGCCAAGAAGGCGCCGGCTAAGAAGAAAGCCCCGGCTAAGAAGAAAGCCGCCGCTAAAGCCAAGAAGTAAGCCGTATTCCCGTACGGTTGACGTTCCCTCGTGGAGCGTCCAATAAATGACGGTCAGAGACGCCCAACGTCGATGACCGTCATTTGTTATTTATACCCATAATCCAGGCGGTCTGGTTCCGGCAACCCCTTTTCCGGACAACTTGACAGCACCACGAAATATGGGCTAAAGGGTAGGCATGGCGCCTATATATGGTAGCAGGATCGGGGGTCTGGCCGGATGAGATGTCCCAAATGTGCCCACCTGGATGACAAGGTGATCGACAGCCGTTCGGTCCGGAACGGTGATGTGATCCGTCGGCGCCGGGTTTGCCTGCAATGCGGCTTCCGTTTTACCACCTACGAAGAGGTCATCAAGACCAGCCTGCGGGTGATCAAGCGCGACGGCCGGCACGAGGAGTTGGATCGCCGCAAGTTGATGAACGGCATCGAGCGGGCCTGCGAGAAGCGGCCGATCAGTGCGCAGCAGATCGAGTCGATCGTGGACACGATCCTGGCGGAGTTGGAGAGCGAGTTCGAACGCGAGGTGCCGAGCACGATGATTGGCCAGAAGGTGATGGACCAGTTGGAGGAGCTCGACGAAGTCGCCTATGTGCGTTTTGCCTCGGTGTACCGACGGTTCCGGGATGTAAACCAGTTCCTCAGCGAAGTAGAAGGACTGATCGGCCGGGAGTAGCGCGATGCTGTGGCTCGACGATGCACCGGAAACGCGCGCGCTGCAATCAGCGCTGTTATCTTTTGCGGAGTCCCGTGGCATTGATCCTGCGTTGGCGAGCGATGTGGTGGAGGGGGTGCTCGAGTTCTGCCGGTCACGCCACGGTTCGGAGCGGGTGAGTCTTCCCTATTTACGATTCCTGGTGGCGCGTGCCGCGGCATCCAGCGGCGGGGTTGCGGGGCGTGAAGACGGGGGCGCGGCGCTAACGCTGAGCGAGGCGGAGCGCCAGTTGATCGGAGCGTTGCAGGCGTCGGCTGATCCATCGGCGTTGTACGATCTGTTCCGTACCGGGGTGCTGGTGCCGGTGACCAGCCATGTCGCGGCGTCGGGTTGGGCGCTGCACCTTGATCTTCGCGTGCCGGTGGTGCCGGAGGCTGCCGATCATGTATTGGCTTGGTCGCGGGTGGCCGACACCTTGTCGGTGCGCGTGGCGGAATGGCGGGCGGGCAATCCGGGGATCGACCTGATCCGGGTCACGCCGGGAGGTCCGTGGTTGACCCCGCCGGATGAAGTGCGGGTCTGCCTGGTCGCGCGGATCGATCGGGCCGCCGCACGTTCGGGGCAGGAGCGACCGACGGTGTTGTGGGTGCCGGCGGTACCGGGAACGTCAGCCCGAGGACGTAAAAACGGGCATTGACAAGAACGGGGCGCATTGGCAGAGTGCGCACCTTTGCAAACCAACGGGTTGGTGTTCAAACCGGCCTGTGAGCAGGAGAATAGAACCATGAGCATGCATTCCAGTTTCAAGTCGTCGTCGAAAATCGCGGTCAAGCGCAACGTCCTCAAGCGGTACGAGCGCATCAACCTGATGCTCAAGCGCGGCACGTGGAAATCGGGCGACCGGGCCTTGGGCATTCCCAAGACCAAGCAAGACGCCTGATTCTCCGCCTGCGCGGAGCACGAAAAACCCCGTCCGGATCCGGACGGGGTTTTTTATTGTCCGCGTGCGGTGTCGGGCGCAGCGCGGTGGGGGTACGGATCGGATGGTCGGTCAGATGCGCTTGTCGATGAAGTGTTCGGTGATGTAGCCGCAGGCGCGTTCGAGGTTGGGCAGGATTTTCGTGCAGAAGCGGACCATCCACGGGCTGCAGTCCTGGAAGGTGAAGGGGGAGAAGGCGACGACGAATTTCTTCAGCTCGTGCGAGGCGTAGAAGACCTCCATCGAGGTGCCGATCGAGTTCTTGCTGTAGTTCACGAGGATGATGTCGGCGTCGCGGATGTCCTGGAGGTCGAACTCGACGATCTCGTTGGCGCTGTCCACTTCGCGGTCCTTGAAGTTGCGGCGCATCGGATCGAGCAGGATGAAGTGTTGCTTCAGGAGGTCGGTGGCCTTCTCGCGCCAGGCGCGGGCTTCGCCCTCGTGTTCGTCCATGATGGGGCCGCACAGGTAGATCTTCTTCTTCGTGTTCGGGTCGGTCATAGGTGTTCCGCTGGTTCGTGGGTTCATCTTCGCACAGGTGTCCACAAGTACCTGTTATGTCCGCGGCAATTCAAGACTTATCACGGCCTATGCCGCGGCGGGTTGCCGGAGGTGGCGGGAAACCGGGCGGCGTGGCGGTACAGCCTGTGCTTGCGCTTGGTGGAAAATCCGTTACAAGGGTGGGGTTTCCGTGGTTACCAAGAACGATAAGCGAGGTTGA
>CALBHI010000246.1 GCA_937894535.1 uncultured Verrucomicrobiota bacterium | reverse complement strand
TTGCCCGCCGGCGCAAGCACTTCGGTGACGGTGAACCTCACCGCGCTGCAAAGCACCGTCGCCACGGGTTCGGAAACCAACACCGTCGTGGCCAGTCCGACCACGCCGCCCGACCAACCGCCGGTTCCGCCGCGCACCAACGACGTCCCGTACGACATCAGCAATGCCGGCTACTCCATCGTCAAGACTGTAACCTCGCCCTCCGGTCGGGCTGCTGCCGTCGGTGAAAACATTGTCTTCACCATTACCGTCGCCAATACCGGCGATGTCGAACTGGTTACCGTACCGCTCGTCGATACCTACGAAACGGCAATCCTGTCCTATGGGTCAGCGGTGCCTTCCTCCGATGACAATGTGAACGACGGTGTTATCAACTGGGCCAACATCGGACCTCTGCCGGTCGGTGCCAGCACGAGCGTGGTGGCCACCTTTACCGCGATTGCCACCACTCCGAACGATCGCACCAACCGCGTGGTCGCCACGCCGACCACCCCGCCCGATGAACCCCCGGTTCCTCCCAAAACGAACGACGTTCCTTACGATGTCAGCAACCCGGGCTACACGATCACCAAAACAGTGGCCTCGCCACTGGGCCGTCCGGCCATCGTCGGCGAAACCATCGAATTCCGATTAACCGTGGTCAACACCGGCGATGTGGAGCTGGTCACCATTCCGCTGGTGGACACCTACGACACCACGTTCCTGACTTTCACGAACGCGCTCCCTCCATCCGATGACGCCGTCAACGATGGCGAACTCAACTGGGCGGATGTCGGTCCGCTGGTTCCCGGTGCCTCCACCTCCGTGCTGGTCCGCTTCGTGGCTGCCGCCATCACCGACAACGGTCTGGAAACCAACGTCGTCGTGGCCTCGCCGACCACCCCGCCCGATGAACCCCCGGTTCCGCCGAAGACCAACGAAGTTCCCTATGACATCGAGTATCTTGTCATCGGTGATACGGTCTGGCTCGACCTGAACGGCAACGGTCAACCGGACGAAAACCTTGTTAACCAGGGCCTCAACGGCGTCCGGGTCAATCTCTTCGCCATTGAAAACGGCCTGACCAACCTGGTCGCCTTCCGCACCACCACGAACGGTGCCGGTCAGCGGGGCTACTATGTGTTCACCAACCTGCCGTTCGCGACCTACTTCGTGCAGGTGGACGTGACCACCTTGCCGGCCGCCACGCCGAACAGCGGTCCCAATGCCGGTCAGATCATCACGTTGGTACCGACCACGCCGTTGCGCTACAACGTGGTCATCCCGCCGAATGCAACCTTCCTGACCGCTGACTTCGGCTTCATTTCCAGCGATCCGACCGCGGTTGAGTTGACCGAGTTCCGCGCCGAGGTCGAGGATGCGATGGTCAAGCTGTTGTGGTCCACCGCGACGGAAATCAACAACATGGGCTTCCACCTCTACCGGTCGACGGCACCCGATGGGGAACGGGTTCGCATTACCGCCTCGATGGTTCCGGGCCGCGGCACCGGATTGGGAGGTTCCTATGAACATGCCGAAGCGGCCGCGTTGGCTGAAGGTACGTACTACTATTGGCTTGAGGATGTGGAATTCGACTTCTCAACCCGCGAACACGGCCCGCTGCGTGTTGTGGTCGGTGCCGCCGCCGCAGTCGATGTCATCGGTTCCGCCGCGATCACGGCCGACGGTCTGGTACGGATTTCCGCGGCGACTCTGCGGGCTTCCGGTATCAATCCCGTTACGGTCGATCCGCAGCAGGTCCGTATCCTGATTGACGGAGTAGAAGTAGCCAGCCTTGGCACCAGCTACGGCAATCAGTTCGGGCCCTCCGACTTCTTCATCGCCTATGTGGACAATCCGGCGGGCGAGGAGCGGACGGTGGCGATCAGCCTGTCCGGCGAAGGCGAGCCCAAACGCATGTCGTTCGGCTATGTGTTCCTCAGCAACGCCGACGGAGATACCTGGACCGCGGCGGCTGCGGACAACCGCATCACCGTGGCCCTTGAGCAGGAAGCAGTGCGTTCGCTGATCACCAACTTCAGTAATGATTCCATTTGGCTGCTGGATGTGACCGATGCCAGCGCTCCGCGCTTGCTACTCGGCGCTGACATTGTATCGGTGGGTGGTCGTGCGGCCCTGTACTTCTCCGACCCGTCGAGTGCCCCGCGGGTCCTCCATGCGGTCAGCGCATCGGCGGTTTCCGAAATCCCGATGCTCGACACACCCGCGGATTAAGCGTCACTCTATTCGTAGCGTTACGGCGCGTCAGCCCACCGGTTGACGCGCCGTTTTGCTGTACGAACCGAGGTGGAGCGGCTTGCCCTCAAGCCGCTGGGGGTTGAATCGACGTCGAGGCCGAGTGGCTGCACCGCTCAGACTTCAAAACGGCTGAAGTCGAGGAGTTTCTCGCGGGCCTTGTTGATCGAACAATAGTAGTCGAGGTTCTTGCCCGCGATGCCGGCCTCGAGTTTCGATACGGCCGCGCAATTGCCGCAGGCCAGACGGTTCTGGCAGGAGCGGCATCCGGTATCGGTGGGCGATTCCGCTTTGCGCAGATTCTCCACGTGCTGCTTCCATCCCTCGATCGAACCGGTCAGCAGGCTATACGGAGTGGTGCGCCACATCATGCAGGGATGCAGATCGCCCCGCGGATCGACATGGAAGGTCCGGACGCCCGCCCCACACTTGAACAACCGGGCATCGCTGGGGGCATTTTTCGCCATGTCGCGCAAGCGTTCAAAGCGGGCGATCTCCTCCGGGTCGGAATACTGGAGGCGCACGATCTCGTCGGCGGAAATCCGCTCGGCCAGGACATCCTGATCGCCGTTCAGGCGCGGGTTGATGATGGTATCAAAGCGGAATGGCCGTTTCAGTTCCTTCTCGACCCAGTCGCGGATCTGCTCGAACTCGTGCACGTTGCTCTTCATGACCATGGTCTTGAAGAACACCGGGAGGTTGCGTTCCATCAGCCACTCCACGCCCTGGCGGAACCGGTCAAAGGCGAAGGGCTTGTGCACCACGTCGTTGTAGGTCTGTTCGGTATGGCCGTAGATGGTGATCTCGATGCGGCGGGGCGGGTACTGGACGAAAAAGTCGGCGAGTTCCTCGGTGACCAGCGTCGCGTTGGTGTACACCGTGATCAGGAAGCCGTGGCGTTTCGCGTACAGGTAGAGCTCCTTGAAGTCGGGGCGAACCAACACGTCGCCCCCGGTCATCAACAGGTAGAGCACCCCGGCCTCGGCGAGCTTGTCGAGCACGGTCTTGACCTGCGCGGTGTTCATCTCGCCGTCGGACGCACCTTCGTAACGGATGTAGCAGTGCTTGCAGCGGAGGTTGCAGTTCAGCGTGAGTTCGATGCTGCCGGCCAAGGGCAAATCGCCGTTGAACTCCATGGCGCCCAGGGCATCGGTGAACTCCGACGAGCCGATCTGGTGGGTGATGCAGTCCGGGCAGCTCATGGAGCCTCCACCGGTTGCAAGGCCCCGATGGCCACCAATTCCTGCAACACCGCCGCGACATCGGAGCGCGCCTGCTCAGGGGTCAGCTCGAAGGTTTCCAGCACGGCCTCGACGATACCGGCCTCATCGCGTCCTTCCGCGGCCTGCTGGCGGATGAATTCGGCGGTTTCGTTCAGGGTGATGATACTGTCCAAGCCGTCCATGGTCCGGGCGATCGGGACAAGGATGCATTCCCCGCGAATCCGGCGGGCCACCATGTCAGGATGTGCAACGTATCGGGTCATGCATGGAACCTTTGCAGCTGTCGCTTCAGCTGTGCGGATACTATTGATTTAGTGGGCTGGAATTGCAACATTTAATGGTTTTACGGGTATTCTAATCATCCATGGGTGTTCTTCGTTTACGTTGTCGGTGTGTCGCCATGCTTTGCCTGCCTGTCCTGGCTTGCCATGCGGGCACCATGCGGATTTCCTACATGGCCACCCAACCGGATATGCGGTGGGCGTACGCGGTGGAGCAGGGCACGGCATGGTGTGTCGTCAAGGTAACCTTGCCGGGGTACGAGGTTGTCACGGTGGGTGCGGAGGCCGAGGTCGCCGTTGCGGGGCCGTCGGGCTGGACGCGGCCGAGTGAGCCGCGGTTGCCGGTCCTGCCGGTGGTATTCGAAGTGGCGGAAGACCTTGTGGTTACCATCGACGTGGAGGAGGGTGAGCCGGTCCTTCAGCCAGTCGGCCGCTTGCGTCCGGCGGGCCGGATGGAGTCGATCCCGGTGGATGGGTTGACCGAGCAGGTGGTGACAGTGGCGAAGCCTTCGCCCGAGATCTATGGCAATCCGGCATGGTGGCCTACCTCGCTGGTCGATCAGCGGGAGGCCAAAGGACAGGGACGCCGGTTTGTCCGTCTTGGCGTCACGCCGTTCCGGTATCATCCGGTCGATGGAACGCTGGCCTTCTATTCGAACCTGACCGTATCGCTATCCTTCACGCCCAGAGTGAACGCACCATGAACGGCCCCCGGATAACCCTTGCCCTGCTGCTCGCCCTGCTGGCGGCTGATCGCCTGCCCGCGCAGATGAGTTGCGCGCCGTGTGATCGTGCTTCCACCGCGGGACTGGTTCCCGCGATGATCGGCGAGCCGGGGAATTTCGCCCTGCGCCGCGCGGGCGCGGAGGTCGACGCGCGCTGGCGCATCGGGATCACCAACGACGGTTGGTACCGACTGACCCAGCCGCAGTTGGTCGCGGCGGGCATGCCTGCCGATCAATTGATCGGGTCGCAGATCCGCATGTTCAGCCGGACGCAGGAAGTGGCGTTATTGGTCAGTTCCAGCAACCTGCTCGGCGCCGCCGACACCGTCCAGTTCTACGGCATCAAGCACGATGGGGCCTACAACCGGACCAACGTGTACTGGCTGGGGCTCGGCGGGGTGGGGCGGCGGATCGCGACCATCGATGGAACGCCGCTGGGCGGGGAAACCCTGGTCACCTCGGCATGTTATTCCGCGGTATTCGACACCAAGACCTTGTACCGTCCGTTCAATCAGCCCCTCCTGACGGAAATCGATCACTGGTTCTCCGCGCTGGTGGTTACCTCAACGCCCACCATCGTAAGCCTCAACACGACGAACCGGGTGTCTAACGAAACGGCCAATATCCGTTTCCAGATGTTTGGCCTGACCCAGGATAACAACGTCAACCCGGACCATCGGACCCGGGTCACCATCAGTGGTACACAGGTGGGTCTCGCGCCGTTCGATGATACGACCTTGCTGACCACGAATTTCTTTTTTTCCGGTAACCTGCTGAGCACGGGTCAGACCACCGTAACCTTTCAGCAGAATGCCCTTGGCGTGGCCGATGACCGCGCCTTCCTGATCAATGCGCGCCTGGATTATGTGGCGCGCATCAACCAGCGAACGTCCGCCCACGAATTCTGCGGGAGGGCCGGCACCAACCGGTTCCGTGTCCTCAACCTCACCAGCACGAACAACGTCCTGTTTCTCGACATTACCGATCCGTACGACCCGGTGCGTATCACCGGCACCTTCCCGTACCTGCAGATGCCGCCCACCAATAGCATCACCAACCTGTGGTATGTCGAATTTCGTCACGTGACCAACCGGGTATCCCGGTTTGCCGTGGTGCAGACCAACGGGGTGCTTAACGCACCGACCCCTTTCGCGGCGAATTTCCGGAACCTGGCCGACACCAACCGCACGGCCGATTATCTGTTGATCACCCCCTATGAATTGCGGCAGCAGGCCTACCGTCTGGCCAAGCACCGGTTCACCAATGGACTTCGCATCGCGGTGGCTCCGCTGCCGGATATCTACAACGAGTTCGGATATGGCGTCGTGGATGCGGATGCGATCAAGCAATTCAACGGATACGCCTATCATCACTGGACCGGACCCAAACCGCGCTTTGCCTTGCTGATCGGGGAGGGGACCTACGATCCGCTGGGATATCAG
>CALBHI010000245.1 GCA_937894535.1 uncultured Verrucomicrobiota bacterium | reverse complement strand
CGGCCTGGGTGAAGCGGAAGATGTTGTCCACGAACAGCAGCACGTCCTGGCGCATCGCATCGCGGAAGTGTTCGGCGATGGAGAGGGCGGAGAGGGCCACGCGGGCGCGGGCGCCCGGGGGTTCGTTCATCTGGCCGAACACCATCGCGGTCTTGTCGATGACGCCGGACTCGCGCATTTCGCGGTAGAGCGCGGTGCCTTCGCGGGTGCGTTCGCCGACGCCCGCGAACACCGAGTAGCCGCCGTGTTCGGTGGCGATGTTGCGGATCAGCTCCTGGATCAGCACGGTCTTGCCGACGCCGGCGCCGCCGAACAGGCCGATCTTGCCGCCCTTCTTGTAGGGGGCGAGCAGGTCGATGACCTTGATGCCGGTGACCAGCATCGATTCCTTGGTGTCCTGGTCCTCGAATTTCGGGGCGGGGCTGTGGATGGGCAGGTAGTGGTCGGTGACGATCGGACCGGCCTGGTCGATGGGTTCGCCGAGCAGGTTCATCACGCGGCCGAGGGTGGCGGGGCCGACCGGCATCAGGATCTCGTTGCCGGTATTGAGGACTTCGGCGCCGCGGACGAGGCCGTCGGTGCTGTCCATGGCGATGGTGCGCACGGCGTTGTCGCCGAGGTGCTGAGCCACTTCGAGGGTCAGGTTGTTCGGCTGGTCGTTGATCGACGTATTGGTCACCTTCAGCGCGGTGAAGATCGGGGGCAACGCGCCGGGCGGGAAGGCGACGTCGACGACGGCGCCGGTGATCTGGGTGATGGTGCCGGTTTGGAGGGTGGTCGTGGTCATAGGCTGGTCCTAGCTCTTGAGGGCTTCCGCCCCGGATATGATTTCAATCAGTTCCTTGGTGATCGCGGCCTGACGGGCGCGGTTGCGCAGCAGCGTGTAGAGGTCGATCAGCTTGCTCGCATTGGTGGTCGCGTTGTCCATCGCGGTCATGCGCGCGCCGTTTTCGCCGGCGGCGTTTTCGAGCAGCGCGTAGTAGATCTTGAAGTTCACGGTCATCGGCAACAGGCGTTCGAGCAGGACTTCGCGCGACGGTTCGAGCAGGTAGTTCGACTGCAGCGAGGAGGTGGCGGGCAGGGTGCCGGAGGCGGTCTCGAGTTCCTGCGGTTCGACGGGGAGGATTTTCTCCATCACCGGTTTCTGGGAAATCGGGTTGATGAAGTGGTTGTAGGCGAGGTAGACCTCGTCGAACGCGCCGCCGGTGAACTCGCGGCGGAGGTCGGCGCCGATCTCCTCGGCGTGGTGGTAGCCGGGCTTCTGGGTCACGCCGTCGTAGAAGCGGTGGATGTTCTTGCGCGAGCGGAAGAACAGGTGGCCGCGGCGGCCGCAGCACGACAGGGTGATGTCCTGGCCTTCGCGGTCAGGGGCGGCCATCCAGCGAGCGGCGAACTTGATCAGGTTGTTGTTGAAGCCGCCGCACAGGCCCTTGTCCGAGGTGATGAGCAGCACGAGGATGCGGCGGGGATTCGGGCGTTTCTGGAACAGCGGGCTGCTCGCCGGGTCAACCGAACCGGCCAGGTTGCTGATCATGCGCTTCAGCTGTTCGGCCATGGCCGACGCCTTGCGTTGGGCGTCCATGGTCTTGTACAGCTTGCTGGCCGAGACCATTTTCATGGTCTTGGTCATCTTGCGCGTGTTCTTCAAGCTGGCCAGTTTGGCCTTGTATTCCTTCAGCGAGGGCATGGCCGCTTACTTCCCGTAGGTGCGCTTGAATTCGGTGAGCATGTCGTTGAAGGCCTTCTTGACCTCGTCGGTCATGGCCTTCTGTTCGGCGAACAGGCGGGCGACGGAGGCGAAGGCGCCGTCCATGGCCTGGTGCAGCTTGGTTTCGAAGTCGCGGACCTTGTCCACCGGAACGTCATCGAGGTAGCCGTTGGTGCCGGCGTAGATGATGGCGACCTGCTTGGCCACGGAGAGGGGCTGGTGGATGCCCTGCTTCATGATTTCCATCAGGCGTTTGCCGCGTTCGAGCTGTTTGCGGGTGGCCGGATCGAGGTCCGAGGCGAACTGCGAGAAGGCGGCGAGTTCGCGGTACTGGGCGAGCTCGAGGCGCAGCGAACCGGCGGTCTGCTTCATGCCCTTCACCTGGGCGTCGCCGCCGACGCGCGAGACGGAGAGGCCGGCGTTCATGGCCGGGCGCTGGCCCGCGTTGAACAGGTCGGACTCGAGGAAGATCTGGCCGTCGGTGATGGAGATCACGTTGGTCGGGATGTAGGCCGACACGTCGTTCGCCTGGGTTTCGATGATGGGCAGGGCGGTCAGCGAGCCGCCGCCTTTGGCCGCGCTCATCTTGGCCGCGCGTTCGAGCAGGCGGCTGTGGAGATAAAAGATGTCGCCGGGGAAGGCTTCGCGGCCGGGCGGGCGGCGGAGCAGCAGCGAGAGCTGGCGGTAGGCCTGGGCCTGCTTGGTCAGGTCGTCGTAGATGATCAGGGCGTGGCGGCCGCTGTCGCGGTAGTACTCGGCCATGGTGCAGCCGGTGTAGGGGGCGAGGAACTGCATCGGCGCCGGGTCGGAGGCGGTGGCGGCGATGATGGTGGTGTACTCCATCGCGCCGTACTTCTTCAGCTTCTCGTAGACCTGGACGACGGTCGAGCGCTTCTGGCCGATGGCGACGTAGAAGCAGTGCACGTTTTCGTTGCGCTGGTTGATGATGGTGTCGATGGCGATGGCGGTCTTGCCGGTCTTGCGGTCGCCGATGATCAGTTCGCGCTGGCCGCGGCCGATCGGGGTCAGGGCGTCGATGACCTTCGTGCCGGTCTGCATCGGTTCCTTCACGTCCTGGCGTTCGATGATGCCGGGGGCCTTCACTTCGATGGGGCGCATCTCGCGGGTCGGGATCGGGGCACCGCCGTCGATGGCGTTGCCGAGGGCGTCCACGATGCGGCCGACCAGGGCGTCGCCGACCGGGACGGAGGCGATGGTGCCGGTGCGTTTGACGGCGTCGCCTTCGCGGATGTGGGTGTCTTCGCCGAAGATGGCGATACCGACATTGTCTTCCTCGAGGTTCAGGGCCATGCCCATGACGCCGCTGGCGAATTCGACCAATTCGCCGGCCATCACGCTGGAGAGGCCGTGGGCGCGGGCGATGCCGTCGCCGATGCTCAGGACCGAGCCGATTTCGTAGTTCTGCTCGTTGATGCCGAAGTCCTCGAGTTGCTTCTTCAGGACGGCGGATACTTCTTCGGGTTTCAATTGGATGGTCATGGTGTCGTTCCCGTCTATGCGTAAATCAGTCGTTTCTTGAGGGCGTCAAGCTGGCTGTGGATGCTGTAATCCAGCACCTGGTCGCCGATCAGCACGCGGATGCCGCCGATCAGGTCCGGATCGACGGTGCAGGTCAGGATGACCTGGGCGTCCATCCGGTCGGACAGGCGTTTCGCGAGGGCCTGTTGCTGCGCGGCGTCGAGTGGGATGGCCGAGACGGCGGTGGCCCGGCGGATGCCGAGTTCGTCGTCGTAGAGGGCCATCCAGGCCTGACGCATCGGGGCCAGCAGGTTCATCCGGCGTTTGCTGTCGATGAAGTGCAGGAACCGCAGGGTCGTGGCGTGGAGTTTGCCGGCGAACAGGGTGTCGAGGATCTTGCCGCGCATGGCCAGGGATCCGACCGGCGTTTCGACGAACAGCTTCCATTCGCGCGAGGTCTCCATCAGGTCGGTCAACGCCTCGAGGTCGGCGCGAATGGACTCCAGGGCCTGCTGTTCGCGGGCCAGGAGGTAAAGCGCCTTGGCGTAACGGCGTGACGCGACGGAGTGGGACATCGGATCAGACCCCGTTGATCAGCGTGTCGGTGAGTTTGCGGCTGCGCGCTTCGTCGAGGTTGTCCTTGATCAGCTTGCGCGAGATGTCGATGGCCAGTTCGGCCGACTCCTTGCGCAGGTTGGCCATGGCTCGGTCCTGTTCCGCGTGGATTTCGCGTTTGGCGTTTTCCAGCAGGATCTGGGATTCCTCGCGGGCCTTGTTCTCCAGGCTCTTGGCGGTCTCCACGGCGGCCACGCGGGCCTGCTCGAGGATCTCGCGGGCCCGTTTGTCGGCTTCCTCGATGATCCGGGCGCGGGTCTGGTCGATCGCCGCCATCTCGGCCCGGGTCTTCTCGGCCTCCTCCATCGCCTTGCGCAAGGTATCCTCGCGCTTGTCGAGGGCGTTGAGGATCGGTTTCCAGGCTACCTTGTACAGGACGATGGCGGTGATGGCGAAGGTGACATAGGTGAACACCATCATCTTGCCGGACACGTCGATCGGACCCGGTTTTGCGGTCTGACCGTGATCGGCCGGCACTTCCATGGTGCCCTGATAGGTGGTTTCGTCGGCCATGATGACCCCTCGCGGTTGGTGGGTGGTCAGATTACTTGTTCAGCAAGCAGACGACGGCGCCGAACAGCGCAACGCCTTCGATCAGCGCCGCGGCGATGATCATCGCGGTCTGAATCTTTGCGGCAGCTTCCGGCTGACGGGAAATGCCATCCATGGCCGAAGCGGCCAGTTTGCCAATGCCCAAGGCGGCACCAATCACCACCAAACCTGCACCAATCGAGGATATCGAACCCATGTCACGTACTCCTTATGTTAACCTTAACCAATTCCAATGCTGTTTCGTTCCAACGCTCCGCCGTCGCTGCATCAATGGGCCGGATGATGAATCTGGTTGATGAACAGCGCCGACAACAACGTAAAGACAAAGGCTTGCAGGAAGGCGACGAAGACCTTCAGGCAGTAGATGGCCACCCCGAGCAGGAGCGAAGGCGCGCCGGCCGCTCCGAAAATGATCACCAGGCCGATGATCGAATAGACGACGATCGAGCCGGCCAGCATGTTGGCAAACAGACGCATGGTCAGCGCGAAGGCCTTGATGAACATGCCCATGACTTCGATCGGGATCAGCAGGATCATCACCGGCCACGGCACGCCGTGCGGGATGAAGGCGTGGACAAAGCCCATGAAGCCGTTCTTATAAATCGCTCCGCCGATCATCACGGTCAGGGT
>CALBHI010000244.1 GCA_937894535.1 uncultured Verrucomicrobiota bacterium | reverse complement strand
GTCAGCAAGAACGTCCGGCGCAACGACAGGCTTCTTCCCCGGTGAAACATCATGGCTCAGCCATCCCCGCCGACGCTCACGAACCCATCGGCTTTTCGTCGTAGCGGTAATCGTAATTGTAGTAGCTGTAGTAGGTCGAGTAGTAATAATAGCCCACCCGGCCGAACTCGAGGTTGTTGAGGATGCACCCATCCAGGCGGGCGCCGCGCTGCTGCAGGTTCTGGATGGTAATCTGGCACAGCTTGCGCGAGGTTTTGCCGGCCCACACCACCATGATCGTGCTCTCCACCAGCGAGGCCAGCACGGCGGCCTCGGAGACGGCCATCACCGGCGGACCGTCAAAGACGATCTTGTCGTAGGAGCGCTTGGCCGATTCCATGAAGCTGCGAAATTCGTTGCGCATGATCAATTCGGCCGGGTTGGCCGGGAAGGGACCGGTGGCCACCAGGTCGAGGTTCTGGACCCCGGTGCGCTGGATGACCGACTCGGCCTTGGCCTGTCCGTTCAGCACGTCGGAAAGACCGCGGCCGCCTTCGAGGCCGAAATACTTGTGGAGTTCGCCGCGGCGCATGTCGGCATCAACGAGAAGGACCCGGAAACCGGCCATGGCCAGGCTGATGGCCACGTTCAGGGAGGTCGTGGTTTTGCCTTCGCGCGGCACGGACGAGGTGATCAGCAGGCTCTTGGATTTCCGGTGCTGGTCCGCCACCAGGATGCTGGCGCGCACATTGCGGTACGCCTCGGCCAACCCGCTTTTCGGATCGATCTGGGATAACAGGTGGGTCCGGATATCACCGGCGCTCCAGTTGGCCGAGGGAATCACGCCAAGGAAATGCAGGCCCAGGGAATTGGTGATCTCCTCCGGGTAGCGGATCGAGTCGTCGAGGAAATCGATGCCAAAGATGATGGCGATGCCGACGGCGATACCGATGAGGCCCGCGAGGAAGATGCTCTGGATCTTGCGCGGGGTTACCGGGGCATCACGGCGGATGGCTTCTTCGATCACCGTGATGGTGTCGGGAATGATGCCGGCGGAAATGTCCACCTGGCGGATGCGGCTGAACACGGCATCCAGCAGCGTCTTCAACAGGGTGACATCGTTCTGGAGGGTTTCATACCGGTCGAGCACGATCTCGGCATTCATGGCCTGGTCGATCCACATCGCGGCGACGCGGGTCAGGGAGTTTTCCTTGAGGGTCAGGGCCTCCAGTTCGGCAAAGTATTTTTCGGTGGCGAACTGGACTTCCCGGTTCAACTCGGCATTGATCTTGTCCAAATCGCGCATCAGGGTTCGGATGCCCGGATGGTTGTCGCGCAGGTTCTCGCGGGCACGCTTCAGATCCAGTTCCAGGGTGGACCGCCGCTTCTTCAGGTCCAGCCAGGTATTGTCGGACGAGCCGCTGAAGTTCACAACCCCCAGCGGGGTGGTGGACGAGCGCATCACCATGTCGGAGGAGCCGGTATCGACGGGAGCGGCCCCCTGGGCACCGGTCATGGCCATCACCGGCATGGTCGGGGTGTAGCGGCTGCTCAACGCGGTGAGGATCACATCATCGGATGCATCGGAAAGCAGGGGTTTCTGCATTTCCAGGATCATCCGCTCCATTTTGTAGGTGGCGACACGCGAGGAGATGTCCGACATGATCGTCGCGGCGACGTTGCCGGCCTTCTGGATGGTGATGTCCGAGTTTTCCCGTTTGAACAGGATCAGGGCCTCCTCGGCCTTGCGCAAGTCCTCGCGGATCTTGTTGGCGGTCTGGGTCAGGTTGACGATGGTGTTCTGGGCTCCGGCCGTCTGCTCATCGGTCTTGAATTCGATGTAGGCGCGGGCCACGGCATTGGCGAAATCGGCGGAAAACTGGGGATCGAGGGAGGTCACCACGATGGAGACCACCGAGGCGCGACCAAGGGGCCAGACGTTGAAGGTGCGGAGTAGCCGGTTGATCTCGGACTCCGGCATGTTCATGCTTTCCCGAGCCCGGGCCAGCACGGCCTGCGAATTGATGATCCGGACTTGCGTGTCGATGAATTCACCGAACACCTGGCGATCCTGATCGCGGATCTGGCCCATGGGGGTGGTGCCGCGGGTCAGCAGGAGGCTGGTGGAGGCGCGGTACACCGACTCCTGTTTCGAGATCTGAACAACCGCCACCAGCATCGCGATGGTAAAGCAAATGGCCACCACCCAGATGCGGCTGACGACCACATGCAGGTACTGCTTGATCTTGACCATGTCGATGCCCGAATTGGAGGCGGGCACGCCTCCACTGCGGGCCGGCTGGGCATCGGCGGTCTCACCGGGTGGTTGAATCATCTGTTTCATGCTAGAAAATGTTGAAAATCCGCTGCGGGATGATGATGACGTCCTCGTTTTGCAACGGGACATCCTCGTCGAACTGGCCACCCTTGAGGATCTTGTCCACATCGACGACGAGGGTTTGCATGGTGCCATCCGGCGCCTTGCGCTGGATCCGCACCGCGGATCCGTTCGAGAACTTGGTCAACCCGCCACGCTGCAGGATGGTGCGAGCCAGGGTGGAGTCCCCGCTGTTGGAAAGAGGGTACATGCCCGGTTGCTCGATTTCGCCGAGGAAATAAATGCGTCCGGCGGCGGTCAGTTTGGCCGAGGGCAGGAACAGGATATCGCCCGGGAAAACCGGCATGTTCATGCTCATATCCGCGGATCCCAGCAGGCGGCCGAGATCCACCGGGATGGCCGAGTAATTGCCGGATCCATCGGGACGCAGGATGCGGCCGGAGTCAAGTTGTGCTTCGCGGGTTACGCCACCTGCGGTGGAGATCGCCCGGATCATGTTCATGTTGTCCACGGTGGCATGGAATCCCGGGGTTCCGAATTCGCCCAGGGCGAGGAATTCCGCGGCACCCTCATCCTGCCCCTTTTCCGGGACGACAATGATGTCGCGCGGGCGCAAGTACTGGTCGCGGCTGAAATCAAACTCGGTCAAGATGCGCTTGAGATCAACATTGATCACCTCGCGGCTCATCGACCCTCCCGGTCGCCAGCGGAAAATCTTGATTTGATCCGATGCCGCCTTGGGGGTCAGGCCGCCGACCATGGTGATCGCCTCCAGCAGGGTGATGATCTCGTTGCCCTTGTAGGGTATCGATCCGGGATCATACACGGCACCCAGAATGAGCAGGCTGCCGGAAACGTATTCCGACACCTCGATGGCGACGGTGGCCTTCTTGAAAAAGCGCGTCTCCAGGTGTTTGGTCAGGAAGGCATGGGCCTCGTCGAGGGTCAGATCCTCGAGGCGGATCCGGCCGGCGTACTTGAAATCGATGTGACCATCCCCGGCGACCGGATACAGGCCGTCGAGGTCGGCGGACTCATCCACCGTGATGTTCAACAAATCACCCCCCATGATGCGGCGGACGAGGGTTTCATCGCCGAAGGCCGGCACCGACAAAGTAAACAGGGCGAGCGCCAGCAACCATTGGTTCATCCGGCGGTAACCGTTCAGCGGTCGCATTGCGTCATGGTCCATGGCACATCAGAAGGAATAGGTAAACGACAGGGTGACGCGGTGCTCCTCGAGAAGCTCCTCCTCGAGATTCGAGTCTTCGCGTGTATACAGGTATTCAAGGCGGCGGGTCAGCCGGGTGGAGAGGGCCACTTCATGGGCCAACGTCGTGTTGTAGGTCCAGATTTTTTCCGTCGGACCCGCCGTCAACGGCTCGTCGATTTGATACGACACATTAAAGCCGAACGTCAGGTTGTACATGATCAGGTCGGTTTTCTTGAAATCATACGTGATCGTGGTGGAATCGGTTTCCGTCGTCGATCCGAACGTATCCACGGGTTCCTTCTTGGCCGAAAGGGTCTGCTTCGCCGAGGAAGAGATTTCGTGTTCGACGCCGGCACCGTAGGTGAAGGCGACGTCGTTTTCCTCCTCCACCTCCTCGATTTCATACGAGATGGCATAAAAGCCCTTCACGCGGGGATTAAACTGGAAGTCATCGGACAGGTTAAAGGTGTGGATCATTTCCCAATCACCCTTGTCGTCCCCGATATCCTCCTTTTCGTACCCCCACCCGTAGGTGAACTTCGGCTTTTCGGTCAGGTTGAAGTTCAACAGGATGCGCTGGGTGATTTCCCAGACCGGCTCGTCATCGGGAACGTTGATCAATTCATCCCGGGTACCCTTGTAGGAATAGACCGCCTGCACCCGACGGGTAATGCGGTAGTTGGATTCGAACAGGTAACCAACGGTGTCCTTGTCGTTGATCTGATCTTCCTCGGCGACGTAACGCTCGGCCTTGAAGTCATAATTCGCGGCCAACCGCAAGGGATCGGTTTCCCAGCTCAGCTCCGCATTGTAGCCGTATTTTTCCTGTTCACGACGGGTCAGGCGGCTGCTGCCGGGAAACGCCGTGTCTTCGGA
>CALBHI010000243.1 GCA_937894535.1 uncultured Verrucomicrobiota bacterium | reverse complement strand
GTGGTAGTCGGAGATGTTGCGGATCACTTCGCTGGTGTAGATTTCCGGTTTGATGCGGTCCTCTTCCTTCAGGCCGAGATGCTCGAGGATGGCCCGGCCGGCTTCGCGTACTTCCGACTGTTCGTGGGAGTGCAGTTCCAGCATGCCGAACTGGCGTTCGACGATGAGCATGCCGGGCGTGACGTTCGTCGCCTTCAGGGCGACATCGGTCATGCGCATGATGTCCATGCCGGGATTGATTTCCACGAAGAGGGCGGCCTGGCCCGGGGTGGGGAGGAAGCCCTGCGCGACCGTTCCGAGGAACGACGCGAATTGCGGCTGCAAGCTGTCAAGAAACACGTAACAACGCAGTTCGGCCATGGTGATACTCCTTCTTCCTTCTGTTATTTACCGGCCAATGCCTTGGCCTCTTCCATTATTTTCACACTGCTGCTGCAACCGACGCGGGTCGCGCCGGCGTTGACCATCTTGATGACGTCGGCGTAGGTGCGCACCCCGCCCGAGGCCTTGACCCCGAGTTTCTTCGGCGCGGTCACCCGGGCCATCAGGGCGATGTCCTCGGCGGTTGCGCCGCCGGTGGACATTCCGGTCGAGGTCTTCACGTAGTGGGCGCCGCCCTTCATGCTCAGTTCACAGGCACGGACCTTTTCCTCGTCGGTGAGCAGGCTGTTCTCGAAGATCACCTTGCACAGGGCGCGGGCATCGTTGCAGTCCTCGACCACGCCGCGGATGTCCTGCAGGACCAGCTTGTCATCCTTGCTCTTGAGCGCACCGATATTGATGACCATGTCGATCTCCTGGGCGCCATCGCGCAGCGCGCGTCGGGTTTCCAGCGCCTTGATCTGCGGGGTCACCGCGCCCAACGGGAAACCGACCACGGCACACACTTTCACCGAGGAGCCGCGCAGCAGCGTCCGGGCCAGCTTGACCCACATCGGATTCACGCACACCGAGAAGAAATTGAACTGCACCGCCTCCTTGCAGAGCTTTTCGACATCGGCCTGCGAGGCGTCGGCCTTCAGGATGGTATGGTCGATCAGCTTGCACAGTTTCTCCGGCGGGATCGGAGCACCGCCGGACGGGCGGCCGGTCGTACCGCCGGCGATCATCGACTTCACGCGTTCGGCGATACGTTGGACGTCTTCAGGACTGAGGTTGGATGGCATGGATGCGCTCATATGCGTTCTCTCGATTTCCTTGATGAGGTTCACCCGGGCGATATGGCGCTCCGCGGTGTGTTCGGTGGACAGGAAAGCTGCGGCGATCTTCTTCGCGTCCTCCAAACCGGTCTGGCCGGCACCGAGGGTCAGAAGGTTCGCCCCGTTGTGCTCGCGGGCATTGCGGGCGAGGGCTTCGTTGTAGCAGGCGGCGGCGAGAACGCCAGGATGCTTGTTCGCGGTCATCGCGGAACCGATGCCCGCGCCGTCGATCATGATGCCGAAATCGGCTTGGCCAGACGACACCGCTGCGGCCACCAGGGAGGCGAATCGTGGGTAGTCCACGGGGTCCTTGCCGTTTGTGCCAACGTCCTGGACGGAGTGTCCCAAGCCGGTCAGAAAGGGGATCAACCCCTGCTTGGTCTCGAAGCCTCCGTGGTCAGCGCCAATCGCTATCCGTACACTTCGGGTCATCAGTTGCAGCATGCTTGGCTATGACACCACATGCCGTCAACCGAAATCGGCTAACAATTGCTGTTTAACGTTTTAACGCAAAGGCTTTACTTGCACAAAACCTAAATGACGCATGTGGTAGAGTACCGGAAGCGGGAGCCGTGCGGGCTTAGCTCTGGGGCTGATCGCCCTCGCGCTCATCATCCTGCCCGGACGATTCGGCGGGCTGGCGGCGGAGGTTGTCCACGAAGCCAGCTTGGCGGAGAATATGCTGTTGCAGGTCGGCGAACGCAACGCGGCTGAATTCGCGGCGAAGCATCGCGGTAATCTGGCCTTGCATGGCGCTCATGCCACCGGGATCGGCGGACGGGGTGCGGCCGGCCACGTAACCAAGCAGGATGCCGTCATCGGTCTGGATCAGTTCGGTCAGTTCGTTCTGGTTCAGGACGAGGATGGGGCGGACCAGGTTCGAGGCCAGTTCCTCATCAATTTTCATATCACTGATCGTGAAGGGCTCGAGCTTCTCGCTGGTGAGTCCATAATCGGCCAGCACCTGGTTGAAGGTCAGGCCCACGGCCAGGCCGGCCACGACGCTTTCGCGGATTTCCTGGGCCTTTTCGGTAAGTGCATTGTAGACGGCGAATTCACGCGCCATCAACGTCACGTCACTCTTCACTTCCTCGAATTCCGGGATTCGTTCCGGAATACGTTCCTGCAGGGCCAGGACATAGACGTAGTTCGAACCCTTGATCGGGTCGCTGTAGAAGTAATCGTTGTCATCGGAGAGGCCGAACGCAGCGCGCACGAGATCGGCGCCCGCTTCGAGCCCTTCCGGGCGCTGGGCCACGGTGAAGGGTTTAGGCAGAACCAGTTCGACGCCGAATTCGGCGGCAATTGTATCGAACACCGCGCGCCCCTGGGAATGGCGTTCGGAGACCTGCTGAACGAACCGGTTGGCTTCCTGCTCGGCTTTGATGCGGGCCTCGATGGCGGTGAGGGTGGTGCGGATTTCGCCGGACACCTCATCATCCAAGGGTTTGTACACCGCGCCCGCCAGCGAAAAGGCATTGGTGTCGGGTTCGTCCGGCGTGGTGGTGAATTTGTCGAGGTTGAAGTCGTAGTATTCCTTGATTTCAGCATCGGTGATTTCAATGCTGGCGGCATAGTCCGCGACCGGGAATACGGCGGCTTTGATGCTCACCTTCTCGGCCAGGGTGAAGACCGAGGGATCCTTGGTGAAATAGGCGAGTACGTCTTCATCGGACACGGTGACCTCGTCGGTGACGATGGACGGCGAGAGGTTGACGTATTCGACCGTAAAGGTGTCGGTGAGGGTGCTGTAGGTGCGCTGGATTTCCTGAGGGGTGACCAGCAGCATGCGGTCGGTGATGACGCGGAACTTTTGCAGCACGATCTCCTGGCGGATGTGTTCATCGAACATTTTCTTGCTGGCGCGACGCGGGGCAAGAAACTGCTGGTAGAAGCCCTCGTAGGCCTGCGGGTTGAATTGACCGTTGGTCTGCAGGAACTCGAGGGATTGGATAGCCCTGATCACTTCATCATCGGTGGCGTTGATGCCGAGTTTCTCCGCCTCGCGCAGGGTGGCCAGCCGTTGCCAGGCCATCTTGTACAACTCCTCGTCCACCTCAGGGGTGATGTTGATGTCACGGCCCGACATCAGGACGATGGACAGGTAGGTGTGGAAGCGCATGCGCTGGAAATCCTCGAAACTGACCGAGGCCCCATCCAATTGGCCGGCGGCGTTCTTGGCCCGGTCTTCCGAGGTCGGCATCGTGGTGCCCCAGATGACAAACGAGAAAATGATCACGACCAGGAAGAACAGCCACAGGATCTTGTTTTGGATCAGACGATGAAATTTCGTAATCAGCATGGCCATGTGAGGGCCCTTTCGTTGAACAGGTTACCTACCAATCGACAATAGCCGGGCAGACTAGCCGGTCATGGCAAGCCCGTCAATGCGAAGTCCGCAGGGGGCGTCCGCCATGCTAGGGCTGGATGGGCGGACGGCACCACAACCACCCGCACGGATACCTCCGCTTCATCACGGACCGGCGAAAGTCCCGAGCGGTAACGAGGCACGGATGCTTCGGAAAGGGGTAGGAAA
>CALBHI010000242.1 GCA_937894535.1 uncultured Verrucomicrobiota bacterium | reverse complement strand
CACGCTTTCGCCGGGTACGAATTCCATGACGTGGTAGTGGTCGCCACGGATGGTGCCGGCTTCCAGGAAACGGACGATCGACGGGTGCGGGCTGACGGCGCGGTGGACCCCGGCTTCAAACTCGAATTCCCTCAGCGTGTCTCCGGTGATCTCGCGGTCGTCGCGCAGCAGTTTTACGGCGAAGAAGGTGTTTTCCCGGGAGCGGTGAACCGCCTTGTACACGCTGGAGACGCCGCCGGCGCCGAGCGGTTCAAACAGCAGGTAGTCGCCGAGCCGGTAGGGGACCAGGTTGTTCACGCCGCACTTCGGACAGGCGACGATGGATAGGGGGGTTAGCGTATCAAGCGCGACCGTGTGCCCGCAGGACTCGCAACTGTGCAGCCCCTGTTCAAACGCGGCGCGGGCGCGCCGGTTGATATCCAGCGATTTCTTGAACACGTTGTAGAACTGGCGCAGTTTCATGATCTCAACCATCAACTCTCGACTTCCCGGCGCCAACTTTCAAGGCGCTTTGCTTACTTGGGCGCCGGAAGGTGCGTTTCCGGTTCGTCCTTGTCGGGCATTTCGCGGAAGTCATCCCGCTGGCGCAGGTTTAATTCCCAGAGTTTGGCGTATTTGAGGAAGGCGCCGTAGCCGTTGGTCACGGCGATGATAAAGCCGGCCATGCCGTCGAGGAAGCCGAGGCGCAGGATGTAGCCTTTGAAGAAACGGAAAAACGGACGGAAGAGCAGGTCAACGATCGCAAACGACTGGTCCTTGACGAACTTCTGCTGGGCGGTGATGGAGGAGAACCGGTTGAGGGTCTCGTTCTGGTCGCGCAGGTCGTCGTAGGTGTAGTGGTAAACGGGATGCTTCAGTCGCTTGACCGGTCCGCGCACGGCGACGCGGTCGTGCGGTTCCTCGCCTTCGGTGCGGCCGAAGTCCTTGTGGAACAGGCGGAGTTTCACGTCGGGGTACCACTCGCCGTGGCGGATCCAGCGACCGAGGAAGAACACGAGGCGGGGAAATTCGTAGCCACGGAATTGCCGATCGCCGTGCTCGAACTCGTACAGGATCTCATCGCGCAGGCCGGGGGAGACCTCTTCGTCGGAGTCGAGGTAGAGGATCCACGGGTGGCTGGCCTTGTCGCGGATCATGTTGCGCTGGCCAACGTAGCCGAGCCAGACGTGCTGGTACACGTGGGGGGTGAATTCGCGGGCGATCTCGACGGTGCGGTCGGTGCTGAAGCTGTCCACCACGATGAGTTCGTCGCACCAGGTCAGGCTTTCGAGGCAGCGGCGGATCTTCGTTTCTTCGTTGAATACGATGACGCAGGCGGAAATCTTGTCGCGCATGGGAGTCCGCCTAGTTGGTGGCGGGCTTGAGTTGGTCGCCGCCGCGGTGGTCGGCGGTGTGAACGGCGAGTCCGGCGGCTTCGAGGATGGCTGGTTCCAGCAATTTGGGCGGACGGGCCTGCTCATCCACGAGGCGGTCGAAGTAGTGGAGGCGGGCGATGAATCCGAAATAGCGCTGGCGGTTGGTGTGCAGGTCTTGCTGGTAATAGCCCTTGGGTACGATGTAACTGACGGAGAGGCGGAATTGGTCGCCACCCTCGTTCTGGCGCTCGTTCAGTTTGGATTCGATGTAGGGCTGCAATTTGCTCAAGGCGATGCGGGATGTGTCGAGGTCCTGCTCGAAGAAATACACGAGGAGGCGGACGCCTTCAGGGTCGATGGGACCGAGGCTGCGGTCGTAGCTGAGCACGATCTTGACCATGCGCATCTCGTCGTATTCGGCTGTTTCCTGAAAGCGGATTTGTTCGATGGACTCGATGCGGACTGCGTCGTGCGCACTGATTTGGCGCTGGCTGTCGGAGCGGCCGAGGCGGATGCGTTCGACGACGGCCTTGCGGTACAGTTCGGACTCGGTGGTGCGCTGCAGGATGGCGGTCCATTGTTCGCGTGCCTTGCCGGGCATGCCCCACTCCTCGAACAGGCGAGCCCTGGTTTCGTAGGCCGGGAGGTAGTCCGGGTATTCGAGCTGGATGTGCTCAAGCATCAGGTCGGCCTGGCTGAACTCGCCGGCTTGCAGGGCGTCGCGCACGGCGGTCATGGTGGCTTCGAGGTCGTTGATGGAGGGCATGACTGCGGGTGCAGGTTCGTTGACCAGCGGTTGGGCGCTGGCATTGAGGTTCTGCAGGTGTTGCTGGATGAAGGAGAGGTCTTCGCGGATCTGCCGCAGTTCGTTGTCGATCGGTTGGGCCGGGGTCGGGGGGATGACATCGAGTGCGGGTGCGCTTTCCGGTTCGGGCAGGGCGGCGAGGTCCGCTTCCCGGGCGGGCCAATCCTGCGGCGCGAGTTCCGGTGCGGCGGGTGTGGTGTCGACCGAAGCCTGGTCGATGTCGGTGGGTGTGACCGGTTCCTCGGTGTGGTCGGAGGGCCAGAAGCGGATGCCGAGGCCGATGACCAGCAAGGCCGCGACGGCGAGGACAAGGCGTGATGCGCGGACACGCCGGGCCAGGCAAACCGGCGCGGGTTCGTCGCATACTTCGGCCTGGACGATGGCTTGTACCAGCAGGCGGGTACGGCCAAGCTCGAGGATGTCGCCATGTTTCAGGCGGGTTTCCTGCACTTCGCGCTTGTTCAGGATGACCTTGTTCATCGAGCCGAGGTCGCGGATGAACAGCTCGTCGCCACGGTGTTCGAGGCGGGCATGGTTGAGCGCCACCTCGTTGTCGGGCAACTGGATGTCGCAAGACTCTTGTCGGCCGATGACCATGGGTTCGGGGTCCACGGTGATGCGCTGTCCCTTCAGCGGGCCGGTTAGGACGATGAGCCGGTAAATCATATAGCCGCGAGTATAGTGACGAGCCGGGGCTTCGCCAAGTTACGATTTTATTTGCGGGCCGGGGTGGGCGGGGCGTTCAGGCAGGCGTCGATGGACCGGGCGATCCCGTCGATAAACGCTTGCTGGCCAAAATGTTCAGCGTGAGCACGAATGGCGGTGTGATCCCACGGATGGTCTGCGGCGGCGGTGGAGGCCTGCACGAGTGCATCTGCGGTTTGGGCATGAAAGAACAGGCCGGTGGTGCCATCGACCACGGTCTCGGTAACGCCGCCTTGGCCGAAGGCGACGACGGGCGTGCCGCAGGCCATGGCCTCGACGGGCACGATCCCGAAATCCTCTTCCCCGGGGAACACCAGAACGCGGCAACGGCGGTAATGGTCGCGGATGACCTCGTCGGGTTGCCAGCCGAGGAAGGTGACGGAGGGACCGGCGGAAGCCTTGAGGCGTTCGAATTCGGTGCCGGCCCCGATGACGACGAGGTTGCGGCCGGAGCGGGTATAGGCGGCGACGGCGAGGTCCACGCATTTGTAGGGGACAAGGGCGGAGACGACGAGGTCGAAGTCTTCGCGGGGGACCGAGGGATCGGGGGTGTAGTAGGTCGTGTCGGCCGGCGGGTACACGACATCGGCGTCGCGGCCGTAGAACTGCTCGATGCGGCGGCGCACGTGGTGGCTGATGGCGACGAAGCGGTCGACGCCGGCGGAGTTGGCCTTGTCCCAGCGGCGCAGGCCACCGAGCAGGGGGGCGAGGGCGAGGTGTTTGAGGCGTGACGCGCCGAAATATTCCTCGCGGAAGGTCCAGGCATAGCGCATCGGGGTGAAGCAATAGCAGAGGTGGCGGGTGCGCGGAGTGTGGGGCAGGGCCTTGGCGGCGCAGTGGCTGCTGCTGATCGTTACCGGAGGGTTCGCGCAATGAAGTTTGGCACGATGATCGGTGAAGTATTTCGTTCGCTGTTCCGGCAGCCGGCAACGCGGCTGTATCCGTTTGTGCGCAAGGCCGCGCCGACTCGGCTGCGGGGCAAACTGCT
>CALBHI010000241.1 GCA_937894535.1 uncultured Verrucomicrobiota bacterium | reverse complement strand
AGTCGACGGGTTGGTGTTCAAGCTCTCCGGCACCGACTTCGGGCACCTCGGCATTTTTCCCGAGCAGCGCGCCTTGTGGCGGTGGATCACCGAGACGCTGAGCCGCGCCGCCGCGCGCCGACCCGGCAAGCCGTTGCACGTGCTCAACATGTTTGCCTATTCCGGCGGATCGACCCTTGCCGCCGCGCGCACTGGGGCCGAGGTCTGCCACCTCGACGCCTCGCGGGGCATGGTCCAGTGAGCGCGCGAAAACGCCGCGTTGAACAAACTCGGCGATGCCCCAATCCGGTGGATCATCGACGATGCCCACAAGTTCATGCACCGCGAGACGCGGCGCGACCGCCGCTACGACGCCATCATCCTCGACCCGCCCACCTTCGGCCGCGGCCAGCGCGGCGAGTTGTACAAGATCGAGGCCGACCTCTCCGAGACCCTCGCGCTTTGCCGTTCGCTGCTCACCGAGCAACCGGTCTTGTTCCTGCTCAGCGCCCACACGCCGGGCTACACGCCGGTGGTCCTGCAGAATATCCTCGACCAGGCCCTCAAGGGCCTCGACCCGCGCCTCGAGTCGGGGGAGATGTGCCTCACCGGCACGCCATCCGTGTACCCCCTGCCCAGCGGCGCCTACACCCGCGCCACCTTCCGGTAGGAGGATCGGAGAAGCCGGTGAGCCCGGATTTCTTTCAGATCACGCTCGATCAAGCTTCGAGGCGGGGCAAACGCTTGTGCATGGCGTAGAGCCTCGAGACCCGATATTGCCCCCGGCAGGACTCGAACCTGCTACCTACAGTTTAGGAAACTGTCGCTCTGTCCTGGTGAGCTACGGGGGCGTTCGGTAGGTCGGGAACTGTAGAAAATGGGCGGATGGTTGGCGATGGAAAACCGGAGGCCGGTTCGTGCGGCGCGGTTGCGGGGTCGGCGCGGGTCAGTCGCCGAATCCGGTGCCGACGGCCCGGGCAGTGGCGATCCACGGATGATCGGTCGGGACGAGTTTCAGGTTGCCCGCGACCTGCTCGAGCTTGACCGGTTCGGTCCGGTCCCCGCGGGCGGCGATCATGACCCCGTCGCGTCCCTTGATGATCGCCTCGATGCAGGCGGTGCCGAGGCGGGTGGCCAACAACCGGTCGGCGGCCGAGGGGGTGCCGCCGCGTTGCAAGTGGCCGAGGATGGTCAGGCGCGACTCGAGGCCGGTCAGCCGCTCCAGGGTGCGGGTCAGTTCCAGCGTGTGGTTGACGTGGGCGTCGTAAAACGTCTCCAGTTGATGGTTGGCTTTGGATAGGGCGGCTTTTGACGCCGCCGATTTTTTAGCCGCGACCAGGCGGGCGACAGTCTTGGCCTGTTTGACGGACATCGCACCCTCGGCGACGGCGACGATGCTGAAGTTTTTCCCTTCGCGGGACCGGCGCAGGATGGTCTCGGCCACCCGCTCCTCGTCGTAGGGGATTTCCGGGAGCAGGATCACATCGGCGCCGCCAGCGATGCCTGCGCCCAGCGCCAGCCAACCGGCCCGGTGGCCCATGATCTCGACGACGATGATGCGGCCGTGGCTCATCGCTGTCGAATGCAGGCGGTCGATGGCCTCGGTGGCGATTTCCAGCGCGGTGTCAAAACCGAACGAGATGTCGGTGCCACCCACGTCGTTGTCGATCGTCTTGGGCAGGGTCAGGACACGGAGACCGGCCTTCCGCAACCGCAGGGCATTCTTCTGGGTTCCGCCCCCGCCGATGCAGACCAGCGCGTCGAGGTGGTGTTTCCGGTAGGTTTCCACGGCGACGTCGATCATGTTCTGGGTCTTGCCCCCGACCGGCATGCGGTGCGGTTTGTCGCGGCTGGTGCCGAGGATGGTGCCGCCATCGGTGAGGATGCCCGACAGCAGCCGCCGATCAATCGACATGGTGCGGTTTTGCACGAGACCGCGGAATCCGTCGCGGAATCCAATCACGTTCATGTCGTGCAGTTCGATGCCCGCGCGGGCGACGCCCCGGATCGCTGCGTTCAAGCCCGGACAGTCACCCCCGCTGGTCAGAATACCGATTTGCATCTCCCGTCTCCTGTTTCATCCGACTACAGCATAGCCTTCGACCCCTGCCGAGAAAAACCATGGACTTTTCCCGCACGAACCTCCTTCAGGTCAGGCATCCGTGGTTATTTCAGGGTCACGTACAGGGTGGTAGTCGTGCGGTCCTGGTGAAAGGTGATACGGAAGCAGTCCGGTCCGTCGCAGCGGTAATACAAGTCATCGAACGAGGTAAAGGCCATCTGCGGTGTGCCCTGGTCCATGACCGTCCAGGTTTCCTCGATCACCTGGCCGGCGGCATCGGTGGCGACATCGACGCGCAGGTCCACCGGATCGCACCAGGGGGGTGGTTCGGAGGTGATTCGAATGTCGTACGGAATGTGATGTTCCAGGTCGGCCCACGACGCCGATCCGGGCGGGGGGCGTGCGGCGGCGCGACGGGCGGACCAGGTCAGGGCGGTGGCCGCGAGGGCCGCGACCAGCAGGATGGTTAACGCTAGGGACATGGGCGATCCTTTCATGGGGTCACCGTCCCGGTGGCGGTGCGGCTGCGCAGCAAGGCGGGAAAGGTCACGAAGAACAATCCGGTCTGGAGCAGGCAGCGCAGCCCGGTGACCTCGGCTTCGCTCAAGGTGATGGCCAGTTTGTGCGGGGTACTGTCGCCGTTGCGCTTGATCGACAGCGCCAGGAAATAGGTTCCGGTGTCGGGGTTGCGTTGGAATGCGATCAGGGTGTTGCTGCCGGCGTTGGCATGGTACAGGCCGTTGCGGTCGCCGCCGACCTTCGGGGCGCGGCCCTCCATCACCGTCAACAGTTCGGCGATGTCGAGGAAGCCGAGTTTCACGGTGATCTTTTTCGTCCAGTCGAAGGTGGCCGGCGTCATGCCGTCCGCGCCGCGGGACGCGAGGCTCTTCTGCGGGGCCATTTCGAGGAAGAAGCAGTTGTACCGGTCGTTGTCGTCGCGGTTGATCCGCGGCTCGAGGCGCAGCGCACTGCCGGAGCCTTTGCTGGTGGGATGAAAAAAGCCGATCGAGCGGCCCTTGTAGTCTAATTCAGGTGTAGTCATGGTGCGTTTCCTTGATTGATCGTGGTGAATGTTCTTACCACCCGCTTCGCTAGAGAACACGGAGGGTACGGAGGGTTAGAGAACGAGCCGCTTGATGCCGTCCTTTAGTTTGAGGGTGTTGAAGTTGATGATCAGCCCAATACGAAGGCCGGAAAGCTTCATGTAAGTGAGTAATTGAGCTTCGTGAATAGCAACGATTTCGGTTACAGACTTTAATTCAACGATCACCTTGTTTTGTGCGATGATGTCTATTCTGGAATCCTGACCGAGTTGCAAATCTTTGTACCTAAGGTTCAGGGATACTTGGGTCGTTGTTGCTACGCCTCGCAGCATTAACTCATGTATCAGGCTCTCCTCGTAAATCCTTTCCAGCAGCCCTGGCCCCCAGTAGCGGTGAACCTCAATGGCGGCGCCGATGATTTTTTCTGTTAGTATGTTATCCATATTTTTTCTCTCCGTGTTCTCCGTGTTCTCTAGCGAAGCGGGTGGTTCACTTTCCTCTTCAGAAGGGCGTCGGTTCGAACTCCTCCTCCGGTTCCGGTTTGGGTTTTCCTTTCGCGCCCTCGGCCGGTTTGCCCATGAACTGGACGCGCACGGCGGTGACCCGCAGTTTGTTTCGCTTCTCCCCGCCGTCGGTCGTCCACTGATCGAACTGGAGTTTTCCTTCGACCAACGCCTGCGCCCCCTTCTTCAGGAACTTCTGGCAGGTCTCCGCTTGTTTGCCCCACACGGTGATGTCGACGAAGCAGGTCTTCTCGATGGTTTTGCCCTCCTTGTCCCGGTAGGTCTCGTTTACGGCCAGGCCCAACTCGGCCACGGTTTGGCCGCTCGTCAGGGTGCGGGATTCGGGATCCCGGGTCAGGTGGCCCAGCAGGATGACGTGGTTCATGGAACTCATGGTGTTGTTCTCGCTTTCGTGTGTTTTTGTTGTTGCTTCCGTGATGGAGCTTCGGCTCCATGTCATGGCTTCAAGGAGACAAAGCGGCGAGGAGGGACGCTTTCCGGAACTTTTTTTGGCCGGAGGTGTAACGTGTTATGGGCGAAGGAGATAAAAATTGTGTCGGCGCCGGGGCGATGACCCGCGCCGAGGACTGGAAGACCTGGAAGAAGGCCTG
>CALBHI010000240.1 GCA_937894535.1 uncultured Verrucomicrobiota bacterium | reverse complement strand
GATGGTGGTCGGTGGGTCATAACGTCCTCAAAGTCAGCATACGCCGCATGAGGTTGCCCCGACAAGCGCAGAGCGAGGAAAAGTTACTGGGTGATGGGCGCCCAGGTGAAGATTTCCCGTCGCACGGAACGATCACGGACCGTGCCGTCCGGATAACGCACCGTGAGTCGCACCTCGGTCTGGTCGGGCCCGCGGATGGCCGCGGCTATTTCCCCGATATCGGCAAAGTCCCTGATCGATCGTCCATCGACGGCTATGACCAGATCACCGAGGGTGATGCCGGCGCGGGCGGCCGGCGAGGTCGGCGACAAAGGCCGCAGGAAAATTCCCATACCGTCGCTCGAAGGTTGCACCGACGCTCCGATACCCGAGTAACGCACGGGCCGGTCCGGCATCGGAACCACACCCTCGGCCAACCGCTCACGGGAAACCACGAGCTCGCGCAACTGCGCGTCCTTGATGTCGGCGGCCACCCGCGCGGTGCTGAACACCCGATCAATCACCTCGGTGTTCAACCGTGCATCATGCCGGTAGGCGATGACCACGCCGGGCGCGAGGTCGAGCAGCAATTCCTCCAGCGTGCGTTTGCGGTACAGACCATCAAGGCGCGCCTCGTTGGCGGGATCAAGGACCACCGGTATACCGGTCGCGGCACCGATGACTTCGAGCACGCGGTTAGCCGGTTGGTCGGCGACCTGCACCGCCACGCCCTCGTCATTCCAGCCAAAGCGGATGGACGCATCCGTGTGGGCCATGCCGACGCACGCCGCCAGCATCCACACACCCAGCAGGACCGCTCGCCCGCCGACTTCCATCGCTATTCCTCGGCCGCTTCCGCACCGCGTGCGGAGAACTTGCACAAACCCCGCCGTGATCCGGCGATGAAGGCCAGCCACTCGGCGGCAATGTCGTCACCGGTGCGAGCAGCCAATTGCTCGCGGGCCTGTGCGGTGTTGAGCCCTTCGCGGAACACCAGCGCGAAACAGGCCTTGACCGCCTTGCGCTGTTCCGGGGAAAAGCCGTTGCGCTTGAGACCGACGATGTTCAGCCCGACCACCGAGTTCATGTCCACGCTGTGCGTCATGCAGAACGGCGGGACATCCTTGCTGATGCCGGACAGTCCGCCGATCATGGCCAACCGCCCGATCCGGCAAAACTGGTGGATCACCGCATTGCCACTGACAAACGCGCCGTCGCCGATCTCGACATACCCGCCCAGCAATGACCCGTTGGCAAGGATGACCCGGTTGCCCAACCGGCAGTTGTGCGCGACGTGGCTGTTGGCCATCAGGTAACAATCGTCGCCGATCACGGTCTCCGTCCCCTCCTTCGTACCGCGGTGCACGGTGACGCCCTCGCGGAAGGTGCAGCGCGCCCCGATGTGCACCCGGCTGGCGAGTTGCTTGAAGGCAAGATCCTGCGGGGTATCGCCGATCACCGCGCACGCATGAACACGGCAACCCGGCCCGAGTGTGGTGAACGGCCGAACCACGGCATGCGGACCTAGCACGCAGCCGTCGCCCAGTTCCGCACCCGCCTCGACGATGGCACCGGGCCCGATTTCAACACCCGCGCCGAGTTTCGCCGCGGGATCCACAATGGCTGAAGGATGTATGTTCATGTCATGGTACCGAAAAGGAGACGAGCCCTGACTCGCGCAGCGAGGTGAAGCCCTGCGGGTTGCGGTCGGACTTCTGGCCGACGATCACATGGTCGAGCACTTCGATGTCCACCACGCGGCCGACCTCGACCAGTTGCCGCGTCAGCTTCAGGTCCTCGCGCGACGGCGACGGATCGCCCGACGGGTGATTGTGCACCAGTACCACCGCGGCCGCACAGGCGCGGATGGCCTCCTTGAACACTTCACGCGGATGGACCAGGCAGGCATCAAGAATGCCGCGCGCGATGGCCATCGGTGGGCGGCGCAGCCGGTATTTCGTATCG
>CALBHI010000239.1 GCA_937894535.1 uncultured Verrucomicrobiota bacterium | reverse complement strand
CGTCCAGAATGGTGATGGAACCCCCGATGGACTGCACGTCGATAGAGCCATTGACCAGCGACAAGATGTTGGAACGCTGGAGGATGTTGCCACCGGCCAGGACGGAGATGTTGCCATTGCTGGTGATGATGTTGTTCACCGTGAGTTGATCGCCGGCGCTGTAAAGGATGTTGCCGCTGCCGGTGAAGCCGAGGGCGCTGGAGCCCATGGTGATGTCATCCCCGGCAGTCACCACGAGGTATCCATTGTTGCCGGACGCTACCACGCCGTTCTGGACCACGTCATCCTGGGCCTGCAGGCGCACGAAGTTCGACAGGGATACCACCGATTCATTGATCGTGATATCGCCATCAGCCCCGTTGGCGGTCAGGCGCACGGAACCGTTACCGGCATGCGCCACCGGACGATCGACGATCACATCGCCGTTCGCCGTGGTGACTTCGATAAACCCGTTGCCGAGCGCCACCAGGCCGGTGCCGTAGGCATTGATGGTGAAATCGATCGGGGCGGTTTGCTGACCGACGAAGCTAACGCGTTCCGCCCCGCTGTCGTAGGTCACGAGGACGTTGGTGATGGGCTGTGCGGCATTGATCGTGAACGTCGGAATGGTGCCGATGGTGATGTTGCCGCCGGCTGCGGTTTCGGCCAGGCGGATGGTACCGCCCGAGGCAAAGCCGCCGACCGTGCCCAATTCCGTGTCCAGCGGGTTGTTCGCGCCAATGCTTCCATTCGTAGCGAGGAGCAAGGCGCGAAGACCGGCGACATCGGCATGGCTATCACCGGCATCGGTGATGAAATTCGCCGCCACGGCCACGGTGCCGTTATCGGCGCGGAGGCCGGTAATGTCGGCCTGGTTGGCCGCGGAGATGAAGATGTCGCCGCTGGTTGAGGTGATACGGGAACCCGACGACATGTTCACCAGGGTCGCGGCCTGGTAGAGCACGTCACCGGCGCTGGTAATGATGCCGGCCACACCCTGCTCAATGTAGTTGGCGGAAACGCCAAAACGGCCGGCATTGATGGACTGGCTGAGAAATACACCTTCCCGGGCATTCAGGAACACATGCCCGGCACCGGCATTGATGCTGCCCGCCGAGTGCTGAATGTTGCCGTTCTGCGCGATCATGGTGATGTACCCACCGCCGGTGTTGATGGAGTTCTGGATGAAGGTGGTTTGATCGCCACCGGCCACCCGACCGGACACGGTCAGCAGGAAACCGCCGCCGGTGTTGATCGGGTTGTTGATAACGATGGCCCGGTCGGCGGTCAGGATGATGTTGTCGGGGTTGGAACCACTGTTGATCGTCCCGTTGATGAACAGGTTTCCGCCGGCATCGAGGATGAAGATGCTGTTTCCACCGGAGTTGAGGGTGATGGAATGCTCGAGGGCGATCTGGCCACTTCCCCCGCCGGAAACACCGCGGGTGCGGATGTGCATGGCGCGGTAGTCGCTGTAGTAATCCTCCAGATCATCCACATCCATGTAGCCCGTGCCGCCCTTGGGAATGATGGCATTAAACGACTGGCTGAACTGAATGGGGAAATCGCAATCAAATCCGAGGAAGTTGCAATCGCGGCGGTCACCGTCATCGTCGATGTAGAAGTTCGGGGGATCGAGCAGCCAGTAACCGTTGCGACCATTCGGTGCGATGGCATCGGGGAAGGATTGGATATCCACGCCGGCATGACCGCTGGTGTCGACAAAACCGCCGTCTCCCGCTTTGTCGCCGCCGCGCACGCCGATGTAGGCGCCCTTCTGGATGCCGAGCAGGCCGTTGGCGATAATCTTCACTGTGCCGCCATCGCCGAACAGGCCGCCGTTGGCGCTGGTATGGCTTTCCTCGCCCATCAGGATCAGCTCATTCGCGTAGATACCGATATTTCCACCATCACCCAGGATGCCATCCGCCGTCGCCGTGCCGAATTGTCCGACCCGGACGCCGCGCATGGTGATCGAGCCGTCCATGTCGCCAATAACCTTGATTTCGCCAAGGTTCATGACGATGCCGTTGGTGATGACCGGGGCCGGGGCGATTTCGCCAAGCAGCCGGTTGGCGACCTCCTCTTCGGTTTCAAAGACGGGATTGCCGGTCTGGTTGGTCGCATTCGGATTGCCGCTGGGCGTGACCAGCGAGGTATCAAAGCCGGAGATGCGCGGTTGCTCCACCCCGTCGATGGTGATGCGGATTTCACCGCCGAGAGCCCGGTCAATCACCACGGAACCGCCGGCGGCCAGGGTTACCCGACCTCCGCTGATGGAGCCATGGTTCTCAACATCCGACCCCACCAGGGTCACCTTGCCGGCACGGATGGAGCCCTCGTTGATCACCGAGCCGTTGCCACCGGAAAAATTCATCCGGCGGGCATAGAAATCCCCATCGGTCATGTTGAGGCCCGAGGCAACGAGGCCACCGACATTCACGCGGGCGGAGCTGGAGAACAGGATGCCATTCTGATTGATCAGGTACACCTGGCCGTTGGCGAGCAGGTTGCCCGCGATCACGCTGCGGTTGCCGCCGGTGACGCGGTTGAGGATCGCGGCCGACGAGCTGGGCTGGATGAACCGTACCGTCTCCCCTGCCCCGATGTTGAAGCTGTTGTAGTTGACCACGGCGGAGCCGGACTGCTGGTTGACGATCAGCGTGTTGCCCACCTCGCGGAACTGCACGCGCCCACTCCGGACGCTTTCACCCTGTGGCAGCGCGAGGACAGGGGCGATCGGCAAGCCGACAAAATAGGCGATCAGGAACGGAGCGCAACAACGCTGCACGCTGTTCCAACGGGATTTTTTCGTTTGTATAAACATGGCGTGATGTCTCCTCATCAGAACAGAAGTTGCAGGCTAAGGTGGCCGCGGCCACTCGTATCGGAATCCTCGGTTTCCTCCAGCGGGAAGCCCCAGTCGGCGCGGAATTGGGCATGGGAACCCAAGGCGATGCGGAAGCCCAGGCCGACGCTGGCGAGGGTGTAGTCCTCCTCTTCGCCGGCGAGCGAATCCTTGAGCGAGAGGTAACCGGCATCGAGGAACAGGACACCCTGAACCGTCTCGAACGCGGGGTCCTTCTCGTTGTACTTCTTGAACCATTTCGGGAAGACCGAACTGGTGTGCAGCGGCGTCCGCAACTCGATGGTGCCATTGACCCCGTCGTCGCCCAGGAATTCACGTTCGATGTAACCGCGCACGGTATCGTAGCCGCCCAGCCCCTTCTGTTCGGAGGGGATCAGGGGTTCGGTCGCCACCTGGCCGTCCAACTTGGTGAACAGGGTCCAGGAGCGGTCCTCGGTGTCATCCGGATCGGCGAATACCGGCTGAATGCGGGAAACGGCGGTGCGGACAATGAAGTAGTCGGCCTTGGCATTTTCGCGTTGCAGCTCGAATTCCTCGTCATCGGAAGCGCCCGGGAAACTGGAGGAATGGATGGTGAGCCCGAGGTTGCCCATGGTCAAACCGCCCAACCGGTCGGGCGTATTGGCGACGAAGGTGCCGAGGAGCAGCACGGGGGTGAGCGATACTTCGCGATCGAGTTCCGGCACATCCTCCAGGATCAGGTTGTCACTGACGACGCTATGGCTGATGCCGAGACTGGCGGCCAGGGTATAGTCGCGGTTATCGATAACATTGTACGACCCCTGCGCGCCGACGAACCAGCCCTCGCCCTCGAGGCCGATCTGATCGACGATGCTTTCGGATTCCAGTTCGGAGTAACCGCCGAACAGGGCGATGCTGCCACCCTGTTTCCACTCGACCGGACGGTAATAGCCGAGCGACACCGAGCGGATTGATTCGAGATCGATCGAAACCGGCACGTTCAGGGACAGAACATCCTCTACTCCGGATACATTGAGGTACTGGAGGGTGAGGCTGACCCCCCATTCGTCGGTGACATCGGTGCCGTCGTTGGCGAATTCGAGCGAACCGTGCAGCGGAAGATTATCCTCGACGGCGAAGTCCATGTCCACGACCCGGCGGGTGTACGCGCCCTTCTTCTCCTCGCGCGGCTTGAGGTCAACATCGGCGGCGAGATCGGGATGGGCATTGATCCGGTAGACGGCCGTATACAACTCGGCGTAATTAAAGGCCTCCCCTTCCTTGAGGCTCTTGAGGCGGCTGCGCACATTCTGCTCGCTGAAGTAACGTCCCCGGTAGGGCTGCTGACCATCGGCTCCGCGCTGGTGAACGCGGGTGGCACCGTACCGCCCCTGATCGACCACCAGGGTCAAGGTTCCGTTCTTGACCGGCCATTCGGCGGCCATCGAGGCGAAATAGTAGCCGGCGTCATGGAGGCGTGTCTCGTAGGTCTTGGCGAGTTCACGGGCGCGGCTTTCGGTAAAACTGCGGCCAATCACGTCGGCCTCGAGGTCGCGACGCAACCCGACCTGGTCAAGCAGTCCGCCATCGCCATCGATCATCAGCGCGGTAACGCGTTCGCCGCCCGTGGCCGGGGCCTCGGGCGCGGCTTCAACCGGCACGGGCGAAGTCTTCTTCTTGTCCGATGTAGACCGGGGTGCCTCCTTGGTGGTGGACGTGGAGGCCGGGGTTGAATCAACGGCGGAGGCGGAGTTGGTTCCAAGCACATCATCGACCGATTTGGTCGGCTTCTTGCGCGGCTTCGGCTCGTTGAGTTTATCCGTGATCTCCTTCTGGGCCTTGCCGAGCTCCTGCTGGGCGACGCCGATATCGCGGGAGGGATCCGCGGCGAGAACCTGGCGCGCCAGGAGCGCGACCAAGGCCAACCGCAACACAATGGAAAGGGGATACATGAGTTTGTTCATGGAGGATACCGCTCGGGGTTAGTTGGATTTCTTCGGCGCCGGGTCGGCGGCTGTCGGCTCGACATAGTCCTTGGGAACCAGCACCAATTCGAAAAGGGTTTTGGAATCGTCGTCGTACCGGTATTCGCGGTCCATCGAGATGGCGTAGCGGGTGACCATCTCCTCATGCAAGGTGGTGTTCTCGATTTCCTTTTCATTCTGAAGCAGGAGCAGCACGCGGATCTGGTCGGAGGCGAGTTGTTTGCCGGCGGCGAGCCGCATGAAGCGGGTGCGTTCCGTCTCGTTGGTCAGGGTGCGGAGGGTGGTGAAGTCGTAAAACTCCTTCAACTGGTCGGCGCTGATGCTCGTTTGCCGTTTCTGCTCCTCGGTCAGTCCGGGCTTCAGGACCAACTGGAAGATCGCTCCGGTATCGGCATCAAATTGGTAGTTCAATTCAGGATCGATGCCGAACAACTCGTTCATCTGCTGGTTAAAGGTGCGAATCTCGAGATTCTTTTCCTCAATCAACCGGGTTACCACGACAAAATCCTCCTGCGCACGACGACGGGCATTGATGAAGGTGAGCAGCTGTTTTTCATCGTCCGGGTTGGTGAACCGCATATGGGGGCGGGCGACCAAACGTGATTCGGCCGGGGCGGGCACGGAGGCGGCTTTGTTGGCCGGAGCGATGCGCGATACGGGAGCCACCTCGGAGGCCGGTACGGCAGATGCGACCGGCGCAGTCGGAGGCATGACCACCTGGGCGGGCGCACCCTTCTTCGTATCGGCGTCCTTCTTTTCTCCAAAGATCCATGCCTGGGCCGGCATCGATCCGAGCCAGGCGGCCATCCCGGTCACGGTGACCGCGCGTATCCATGTGTGTGCGTGCATACCTGAGGTGTTCCTTCGCAAAAGGGGGTCTTACTGGGCGGGAACGGTGACCGGTTTTCCTCCGACCGCTCCCTGGATGAATGTTTCAAAGCCCTGGGTCGATTTCTGGAGGTACCAGCGGGCCTGGGCCGGGTCATAGACCGCGAGGTCGGTGCGGCCATCGCCGTCGTAGTCACCGGGGGCGGGAATGGTGCCGGCAAAACCGAACACCGTTTGCTGGAAGCCGAGTTTGCTGCGGAAAATATACCAGGTACCGCTGGTCGCGTGGTACACGCCAAGATCGGCCTTGCTGTCACCATCGAAATCGCCGGTGACCGGGACGGTGCCGGGGAAGCCGAAGACCGTCTGCTGGAATCCGAGGGTGCTGCGGAAAATGTACCACAGCCCGGCATTTGCATCGTACACCGCCAGGTCATCGCGGCCGTCGCCATCGTAGTCGGCGGGCACCGGCTTGGCACCGTTGTAGCCGAACTGGGTGGTGGTGAAACCGAGCGAACTGCGGAACAGGTACCAGGTGCCGGTGGCGGGTTCGAACACGGCGAGGTCGGTGCGGCCATCGCCATCGTAGTCGGCGGGGACGGGCAAGGTTCCGGCGAAGCCGAACTGGGTGGTGGTGAAACCGAGGGCACTGCGGAAGAGGTACCAGGTGCCGCTGGTCGGATGGTAGACGGCGGTGTCCCATTTGCCGTCACCGTCGAAATCCCCCATCGCGGGCAGGACCCCGGGGAAACCGAACCCGAACTGCGAGGTACCGGCGACGGAACCGCGGATAAACCACGTTGAAGTCCCGGCATTAAACGACACGGCATCGCCTTTGCCGTCGCCGTCGGTATCGGTACCGGGAATCGCGGCATTGATCTTGGTGGCCGTGGTCACGGTGTTGTTGGTGAGGACCGGGTCCGCTTCGACCGAGACGGCGGCGGTGACTCCGGTGACCGTGGTGTTGACATTGGTCGGGGCCTTCACGCGGACCAGCCAGGAGGTGGCGCGGCCTACGGCGAGGGTAACCGGGCCAAAGCTGACGGTGTTCGCGGCGAAGACACCGCCGCTGGCGCCCAGGAAGGTCACGTTCGCGGGCAGCACACTGGTGACTGTCAGCGAGAGGGCGTCGCTGGGACCGCGGTTGGTGACGGTGATGGCATAGCTGAACGGTTTGTTGGCGGATACCGAGGACGGACGGTTGCTGACCGTCACGACCAGGTCTGCGGCAGGGATCAGCGCCGAGGTGTTGGTGGCGGTGGCATTCGCCGGGGTGACATCGATATGTTCACTGGTCACCGAGGCGACATTGGTCAGGCTTCCGCGCAGGGAGGACGGGATGGCCACGGTGATGGTGAAGAACTTGCTGCCGCCGGCGAAGATCGTGGTGAGGTTGGTGATCACGGTGCCGGAGGGGGTCACCTCGGGCGGAAGCACGTTGTTCACGATGACATTCGTCGCATCGGTGGGGCCGCGGTTGGTGACCGTGACACGGTAGGTGACGAAGGCGCCCGGCACCGGGGTGGCAAGCGGGACGGCCTGGATGATGAAATCAGCCATCGGGACAACCTCGATCGCGGCGTCCTCGGTCAGGCCCCGGGCGTGCGTCTCCACGTCGAGGATCGAGTTGGTGATCGCGCGCAGGTAGAACTTCCAGTGGGTGAGCAGCAGCGCGCCGTCGTGGGCGTCGTAGCCCACGTCGAGCATCACCTGCTCGACGTACACCGCCCAGCCCTCCGCGAA
>CALBHI010000238.1 GCA_937894535.1 uncultured Verrucomicrobiota bacterium | reverse complement strand
CCATGCACCGTGCGTATTGAAATAGGCGAGGATCATCTGCACGAGTAGCGGATGGGTCAGGTCATCATGGAACAACGGGCTGGCATTGCCGCCAGCCACGGGCAACCGTCCGTCCGCGTCCATGGAGTCGAGCACATTGCTGATCAGGCCCGCCGCGATCTCGGGGTAGCTGGGCATCAAGGCCGTGAAGGCCGGATAGAGAGCGGCCAACTGCCACTCCGGCTCTTCCTCGTCGTTGGCCAACCACGGGAAGGGAAGGGTGGGCGATGCGGGGCGAAGGCGTGACAACAGCCAGTCGCGTGGCCCCACGGTGAAGCGGGCGGAGTCGCCACCGGTTTGGCGGGCAAGGATGGTGTCGAGCACCTGGTGTGCGCTCTGGTGGATCAAACCACGGGCGCGGGCCAGCAAGAGGGGCGCATCGCCGGTTCCGGCTACGATGGCCAGCCGGGCCTGTTGCTCAAACCGGTGCAAGTGCCAGGCAAGGGTATAGCGGCCGATGGTAAGCACGTGGTGTGCGCCGGATGCTTCACGCGTGGCATCGGCATCCAGCCACGGTTCGAGCATCTGGTGGTCGCCCTCGACGAGCAGGGAGGATGCATCGATGCGGACGGCGGACAGGATGGCATCCGCGTTTTCCTGTTCCTCCAGAAAGCGAAAACCATGTGGCGACAGCCGGCATTCGGCATCGGACGCTACCGGCCAATGCACGACTTCCTGGTAGCCGGGTATTTCCAGGGACAATGTCCCCGGTTTGCCGCCGCAACGCACCAGCAGGGGGATGGCCGTTTCGTTAAAGAGTGTCTCCGGCTCTGAAACCAGGCTCCAGCCACCGATCCAGCCCGCATGGGCAAACGATGAATGCGCCAAGCGCGTGACCTCGGCTTGTGCCTTTCCATGCTGTGGTATAGTATGATGCATCGTGTGCCCACAGTGTAGTTGGCCACGCACGGGAATGGAAAGGATAACCATGAGGATTTACATTGCCTGGTTGATGCTCAGCTTGTTTACGGTCAGCGAAGGGTTGGCCGATACGCAGGTCACGGCGCGGGTGAAGACCGACCGGGTGAATGTGCGTGCCAAGCCGAATACGGAGTCCGAGACCGTCATTCAGGTGGCCGTGGATGACCGACTGGTGGTGCGTGGGGTGGAGGAGAAGTGGGTGCAGGTGGTCCCGCCTGCTTCGACGGACGTCTGGGTGCACAAGGATTTCCTGAAGGAAAACCGGGTGGTGGTGAACCGGCTTAATGCCCGTTCCGGGGCCGGTATCAACTACACCGTGGTGGGTCATTTCACCGAAGGTGAGGACGTGGAACGCCGCGGCAGTTTTGGCGAATGGGTCAAAGTCGCCCCGCCGGCCAATGCCTCGCTCTGGGTAAGCCGCGACCTCGTCGACTTGGTGTACCCGGCTCCGGACCTTCCTCCACCGGCGATCGCGCCCGCCGCGCAAGACTTTATGCAGATGGAGGCAACCTCGGCACCGCTGACCGCCAGCGAGCCCGTGGTAACGCCGCGTGACTTCGAGGAAAGTCCGGTTCAATCGCCTAACCAGATCACGTCCGCCTCACCGCCGAGCGCTCCGACCGACTTGAAGATCATCCCCTTGGATGGACAGGGCAGGGAAACCGTACGCGAAGGACAGCTGAAGCGGTCACCTTCGCTCCTGTTCAAAGCTCCCGGCAGTCATCGTCTGGTGCGCCGTGAGGGCAATAAATTGATCACCACCGCCTACCTGCGCGGGAACGTCAACCAGCTGGAAGGATTGCTCGATGAGTACCTGGTGATCCGCGGCAAGGAATACTGGGTCGAGAAGGTGCGTGTGCCGGTGATCGTGATCCAGACCATCGAGAAACGCTCCTTTTACTGACCGGGTTCAGTTGGCCTGGTCGTCGGCGGGGCGTTCCGCGTCGAGTTCCTCCGCGACGCGGCGCTTGTGTGCGGCATCGCGTTTTCGCCGGAAGAATTCCTGCATGACCTCCCGGCATTCGGCCTCGAGTACCCCGGTGACACAATCCACCTGATGGTTCAACTGTTCATCCTGCAGGATGCGGAAGTGCGAGATCGCCCCGCCGCGCTGCGGATCACTCATGCCCCAGACCACCACCGGGAGCCGGGCGAGTACGATGGCCCCGGCACACATCGGGCACGGTTCCTTGGTGACATAAAGAACACAATCGGTCAGGCGCCAGTCACCCACGGCATTGGCCGCCTGGGTGATGGCGATCATTTCGGCATGGGCGGTGGGGTCCTTGAGCAGTTCAACTTGGTTGTAGGCTTGGGCGATGACCGAGGTGCCGCGGACGATGACCGCGCCGACCGGCACTTCATCGGCGGCCGCCGCCTTGCGGGCGAGTTGCAACGCCTTGCGCATGTGCCAGCGGTGCAGGTCGAACAGGTCGCCCGCCTCCTCCCGGATATCCGTGGGTAGATTCATGCGACGCATCCTGCCCGGATTCGCGCCTCCCGGCAAGCCTGCGGGGGTTTAAGGGATTGACAAGCCGTCCGCCGCATCTATGTTGCGGATATGCCTCGAATACCTGATTGGATACGTCTGAAGTGGAAGGTGGATAGCGATTTCGCGAAGGTGCACAACCTCGTGGGCGGGCTCGGTCTGCACACCGTGTGCCAGAGCGCGAAATGTCCGAACATCCATGAATGCTGGGGTGCCGGGACGGCGACGATCATGCTGCTGGGTAACCTGTGCACGCGCCATTGCAAGTTCTGCTCCGTCCCGCATGGCCGCCCGTTGGCCGTCGATCGCGATGAACCGCGCCGCGTGGCCGAGGCCGCACAGGGTATGAAGTTGAACCACATCGTGCTGACCAGCGTGAACCGCGATGACCTGCCGGATGGTGGTGCGGAGATATTCGCCGAGACGATCCAGCGGCTGCGCAAGGCGATCCCGGGCCTGGCCATCGAGGTGTTGACCCCGGATTTCGAGGGCAATGAGCGCGCGATGCAGACGGTCTTCGAGGCCTGGCCGGATGTGTTTAGCCATAACGTGGAAACGGTGGCGCGGCTGCAGGCGGTGATCCGGCCGCAGGCCTCCTATGGGCGTTCGCTGGCGGTGCTGAAGGCCGGTGCGGCCTGGCGCCCGAAGATGGCCATCAAGAGCGGCATCATGCTGGGTATGGGGGAGCAGGATGACGAAGTGGAGCAGACCATGGTCGATCTCCACGAGGCAGGCTGCCGTATCCTGACCCTCGGACAGTACCTGCAGCCGACCCGGCACAACCGGCCGGTGGAGCGGTATGTCATGCCGCGTGAATTCGATGCCTTCGCCGCGACGGCCCGCAAAATCGGCTTCGCCGGCGTGGCTGCCGGACCGATGGTCCGTTCCTCCTACAAGGCGGAAGAGTTGTTGAAGAGCGCCCTCGAACAGGACCCGGAGTTGGTGGCGGCGCGTTACGCTGCGTCCTGAGGATATCCGTCATGGCGAAGTCGCCTGCTCGCGAAACCGTCCCGTGTATTCTGATTCCCGCGTTTAATGAAGCGCATCGGATCGGTCCGGTCGTTTCCGGGGCCTTGGCTCACGGCTATCCCGTGGTGGTCATTGACGACGGGTCCTCCGATGATACCGGTGCCCTCGTCCGATCGCTGGGTGCCGAGGTTATCCGTCACGAAGATAACCATGGAAAGGGAGCCTCCCTGGTCTCGGGTTTTACCTATGCCCGGGAACACGGCCACCCGGTGGTGGTTACCCTGGATGCCGATGGCCAACATGATCCGGCGGAGATTTCCCGTTTCGTTGACACCTACCGGCGCACCGGGATTCCCGTGCTCATCGGCAACCGCATGTGGAACGATGCCGAGATGCCGATCGTACGGCGGTGGACCAACCGGGTGATGAGCCGCTTGTTGTGCCGCATCATGAAAACCTTTGTTCCGGACACCCAGTGCGGGTTCCGGTTGTACCGGACCGATGTCCTGTCCTTTGCCCCGGCGGTATCACGCCGGTTTGCGATGGAGTCGGAGGTGCTGCTGCATCTCGCCCTGCGGGGATTCCGGATGGATTCGGTGCGCGTTTCGACGATTTACCGGGGATCCAAGAGCCGGATCAATCCGTTGGTGGACACGCTGCGGTTTTTCATGATGCTGCTGCAGTTTCATCATGACCGCCAGATGCGCCGCACCAAGGCGGGTTGACGATCAGCCGCCGAGGGTGTGACCTGGCGCAAGTTTTCGCTGAACGCAGTCCATCGCATACACCAGCCCGAAACCGGCGATGGCAAGCAGCACGGGAAGCACCCACGCGCCGAGGTC
>CALBHI010000237.1 GCA_937894535.1 uncultured Verrucomicrobiota bacterium | reverse complement strand
TTCCGCAGCAGGTAGGCCAGATCCGTATCCAGTTTCTTGGGCAGGGACACCAGCACGCCATCACACCGCCAGTGCAACGGAATTTCACGGGTATGACCGGCCATGTCGTTGAGAATCCAGTTCGCCTCGCGGGCGTAGGCGGCCACGCCACGGTTGACCTCGTAATCATACCAGCCGAGGGCCAGCAGGATGCGCCGTCGTTCGTTGGCTGGACGGGGCATTTCCGTGCGCGCCGGTCGAGCCTTGGTTGTTTTGCGGGTTTTTCTCATGAACCCACTATGCACAGAAACGTATTGGAATGGCAAGTATAGGTATCAAATAATGTAAATATCCGTTTGGCCGTCCGGATCGTTCCGGGGTACCTTGTGGGGTATGAAGATACGCTGTTCAGGACGCCTTCCGGTTTGTCGCGGGTTCACCCTGGTTGAGCTTCTGGTGGTCATCGCCATCCTGGCCATCCTGCTGGCCCTCTTGCTTCCGGTCACGATCGGTGCCCGCAAGAAAGCCCATACCGCGGCTTGTTCCAGCAACCTTCGTCAATTGGGTCTGGCCATGCTGACCATGATCCAGCAGCGCGAAGGCTGGCTGCCCGCCCGTGCGCCCATCCCTTCCTCCCAGGAGGATCCCGCGGATTGGACCTGGTACCTGGCCAACGAGACCGAGGCGAAGGATCCCGCGTTGTACCTGTGCCGGTTGAATAGCCATCGGGCTACGCAAAAGCGGCCGGGTCCACCCACCAGCTATGTCATCCACGCCGGCTTGCGCGATCGCGGCGGCCCGCTGTCGGCGGTGAACTACCGACCGTTTTCCCAGACCGGATTGCTGATTGATGGTCGGGACAACGGCTGGCTGAAGGAGGATCAGCGAAACCGGATCGGCTTTGTCCACCCGAACAACACCGCCAATATCCTCTACCTGGACGGTCGGGTGGGGGTGTTCTCCTCGAATAGCCCGATGGAGTCCTTTTTCTTCAATTACGCGAACGTTCCCTGATTGACCGATCACCCCCGACGAGGAGATGGCCCCCATGAGCGATACCCACCCCCCTGTTTGCTACACCCTGCTCTGGCCGTTGCTCGCGGCCGGGGCCTTGGTGCTTGCCGCCTGCCAACCCGGTCACGGGCCGCGCACCGGTCGTACCGAACCCGATCCGGTCACCGTGTACCGCGTTGATGCCGAGACGTTCGGCGATGACGAGCGTCTCGCCGCCGTCGCCTTGCAGGGCATTGCCAACCGTGATTCCGCCCGCGTTTTTCTCGACTACGGCAACGCCCTGCGCTGGATGCAGATCGACTACGACAAGCAGCGCGCGGAAAACGGGGGCCGGGTCTTCAGCCGGGAGGACGCCGCTGCGTTGTCACAGAAATACAAGGATCTCCACGATTTCTGGATCGCCTTCTACGAGGAGCAGCGCCTGTGCCGCTTCGAGACGGTGACCATGCCGGAGCTGATCGAAAAGCTGCGCGACGAGGTCAAGGGTGTGATCCTCTACAGCAATGTAACCGATGACCTGGCCCTGGTTGCCACGATGGCCGGCGTGCGCGACGCCATTCCGCTGACCGAGGCGCTCTACCGCAACTGGGTCGAGGACAAGCCCTATGCCGTGCCGGTGATCTTCGACGTCCGCGACCTCTATCCCGACTATCCGGCCGGGGTCGAGCGACGGCTCTCCGCCCATCGCTGGATGATCGATAACCTCTACGCCGAGGTGAACAAATCCGGTGCAGTCTCCCGCGATCGCACCTACGGTCTGGCCGCCCACGACACCCTGGTGGACATCGACCTCGCGGTCAGCCTGCGATGGGTGACCTTCGACCTCAGCTTCATGAGCGAGGAGACCCGCAACACCGAGAAGAAGGATCCTGATAAGCCGCATCCGGTCTGGGGATTCGAGCCGCCCGACGAACCGTTGCTGGTCGAGATTCTCGAAGGCCTCGACGAGTGGGCGCCGATTTATGGATGGGGGCGTCCCTACGAAAGCGCGCTGATCCGCCGACTGGCCATCCACCGCACGGTGAAGATCTGCGGCGGTACCGCGAACGGCTCGTTCTTCCGCCACATGCCGAAGCTGAAGGACGATTTCCGCCTCGACGTCCCGCATGTTGAGAAGCCGATGGTGAAGCCGAAATACTACGTGGCCTTCATGGTCAACGAGGGCGACACCATCAAGTGCATGGCCTCGCTGATGAACAGCGGGAGCTGGTTGCAGTCCGAGCGCGGCAAAATCGCGATCAACTGGGGCATCGACCCGTTGCTGATCCGCGATACGCCCGGCCTGATGAGCTACTACTACCACACCGCCACCAAGAACGATTACTTCTTCTCCGCACCGTCGGGCTGGGGGTATCTCGCCCCGATCAACCTGAAGGACGATGACGTGGTGCCCTACGGCAAGATGGTGAAGATGGGCGCGGACATGGCCGATACCCGCTACATCGATGTCTGGTGGATGAGCGGCCTCCGCTCCCGCAACCAGTTCTTCCCGCTGCTGGAGGCCATGGGCATGCGCGGCCTGACCCAGTGGAGCAACCGGCAGGAAGTCGAATTCGCCCCCGACGGAACTCCGATCATCCACAGCAACTACTACTACCCCCGCTTCACCGCGGAGGATTTCGCCAAGATGCTGATCGACCAGACCGCTGAAGTGAAACCGCCCTGGTTCATCGTCGTGTATGCCGGCAATCCACACTGGTTCTACGAAGTGGCGCGCCGCCTGCCCGAGCGGGATTTCGAGGTGGTCAAGCTCGATGAGTTCTTCGAGGCCGCCCGCGCCGCCCAGCCGCTGGTCGAGGGCCGTTCGTGGATTCCGCCCAAGGACCGGAAAAAGACCGTGGTCGACTAACCCAAGGTTTCCCATGCCGACACCCGCCAACACCATTCCCACCGAAAGCTTCTTTGTCGCAAACGAGCGGATCATGGCCGCCGTCTGTGGCGGACAGCTGGTGACCGATCATGTGATGGGCGTCTCGGCGTTCCATGCCCCGGCCAAGGATTCGCCGACCCTCGTCCAGTCGACCCGGCTGCTGCTTTCCGTGGATGGCGTGTTCGCCGAGGCCTACGACGCGGATGAGGGCGGGACGGTGACCGAGCGCGGGTTCCTGCCGGACAGCCGCGCCGTGCGGATCGTGTGGCAGCGAGAGGGCGTCGCCGTGGAGGACACCTACTTCATCCCGCCCGACCTGGATGCCGTGGTCCAGCGTATCCGCATCACCAACCATTCGTCCCGACCCCGCGCGGTAAAGGTGTTCGGAATTCTTTACCCGCAACTCGGTTCGCCCGTTCCCCACAAAAAAGGGATTTGTGACGATGGCTGGTACGACCGCGAATCCGGCTGTGTGGTCATCCGCGACACCCGTGGCAACACCTTGGGCTTCGGCTTTGACCGCACCCCGGATGAGTTCCAGCTCGGCGAGGTATGCGGTGGAACCGATGTGTACTACGATCTGGAGGATCATGCCTTGTCCGGGCACGACGCGGTCCGCCGGGTCACTCCGAATGCCGCGCTAGCCCTGGCCGCCCGCACCCTGGCACCCGGCGCCTCCCTGGAAACGGCGCTGGTGTTGAGCCACGGCCACGATGCCGCCGCTGCCGTCGATGCCATTACCCGGTACCGAGCCCAACCGGACGTTCATTGGCGGGGCCATGCGTCCACGTGCCGTGCGATCATGACCAAGGCTGAACCCTCGCTGCCGCGTACCCTGGCTCCCTTTGGCCCGCGCCTCGACGAGGTAACCCGCCGCGCCGTGCTCGTGCTCCGGTCCATCCTGCGTCCCGATGGCGCGCCGATGGGTGGCATCCATTGCTACCAGAATGTCGGACAAGTCCGCAACGGCACCTACATCCTGAACGTTCTGGACCAACTCGGTTTTCACGAGGAGACGCGGGGTGGCTACGAGTTCTACCTGAACTTCCGGGTGGGGGATGACCGGTATTCCTCGCCCGATGAAAACGACCAGCTTGGCACGGTGTTGCATGTGTTGCGCCGCCGCCTGGATCTGTGCGGCGACATGGAACTGATCGAACGGCACGGCGAGAAGATCCTCGGACTCGCCGACCGGCTGATCGGGTTGATGGATCAGCGGCTGGGCTTGATCTACTCCGAGCGCGCCATCCATGAATTCGTCTCGATCAGCCGCGGTTATGAATCCTACGTGAACACCATGGCCTGGCGCGGTCTGACCGATGCCGTGGAACTGGCCAGGCGGCTCGGCCGCGATTCCCATGCCGCCCGGTATGCCGAGGCCGCCGAGGGCTTGCGCGCCCGGATCATCCAGCACCTCGTGGA
>CALBHI010000236.1 GCA_937894535.1 uncultured Verrucomicrobiota bacterium | reverse complement strand
CGTCGCCGACGAGCTGGCAGCGGTCGCCGATGCGGTCGGTCAGCAGCTTCCAGCCGGCCCAGTCGTTTTCGGCGCAGCCGTCCTCGATGCTGATGATCGGGTACTTCTTGATCCAGTTCTCGTAGAAGCTGACCATCTGCTCGGGGGTGAGCTCGGACTTGTCGCTCTTCTTGAAGACGTACTTGTTGGTTTCCTTGACGTAGAATTCGCTCGAGGCGACGTCGAGGGCGATGAAGACCTGTTCGCCGGGCTTGTAACCGGCCTTCTCGATGGCCTCCATGATGACCTGCAGGGCGTGTTCGTTGCTCTTCAATGCGGGGGCGAAGCCGCCCTCGTCGCCGACCGCGGTGCTCAGGCCGGCCTTCTTCAGCACCGACTTCAGGGAGTGGAACACCTCGGTGCCCATGCGCAGGCCTTCGGAGAAGCTGGACGCGCCCTTCGGGATGATCATGAACTCCTGGAAGTCGATCGGGGCATCCGAGTGGGCGCCGCCGTTCAGGATGTTCATCATCGGGACGGGCAGGACCTTGGCGTTGGTGCCGCCGATGTACTGGAAGAGGGGGAGGCCGACTTCGTTCGCGGCGGCGTGGGCCACGGCCATCGAGACGCCGAGGATGGCGTTTGCGCCGAGGTTCGACTTGGTTTCGGTGCCGTCGAGTTCGAGCATCGCGCGGTCGATGGCACACTGGTCGGTCGCATCCATGCCGACGAGCGCGTCCTGGATCTGCTCGTTCACATTGGCCACGGCCTTGAGCACGCCCTTGCCGAGGTAGCGGGCCTTGTCGCCGTCGCGCAGTTCGATGGCCTCGTGTTCGCCGGTGGAGGCGCCCGAGGGAACCGCGGCGCGGCCCATCGTGCCGGAATCAAGATAGACATCCACTTCGACGGTCGGGTTGCCGCGCGAATCGAGGATTTCGCGGCCCTGAATAGCAAGAATTTCAGACATACATGTTCTCCTGGGAAGGTTGAATTAAGGCTGGGAATATAGGGAAAACGGGGGGCGGATGCAAGCGTATTGGCAGGGTGGCCGTGGCTTTCCGGTGGTGGCGTGCCGCTCTGCATGGTACGGTATGGCCATGCAACGACGTACCCGTATCGCGCTGATGGGCGGTAGTTTCAATCCGATCCATACCGGTCATCTGATCATGGCCCAGGATGCGGCGCTGGCGTTTATGCTGGAAAGGATTGTCTTTGTGCCGGCCTTCCTGCCGCCCCACAAGCTGACCCAGACCATGGTGACCGCGGAACAACGGCTCGACATGGTGCGGCTGGCCCTTCCGCAACAGCCTGGCTGGGAGGTCTCCGATGTCGAAATCCGCCGCGGCGGCGTGTCCTACACCGTCGATACCGTCCGTCACTTCCTCGCCGTGTATCCCGAAGCCGATCTGTACTTCATCATCGGCGGCGATACCTTGCCGGAATTGCACACCTGGAAGGAGATCGGGACCCTGCTCGACCTGTGCCGGTTCATCACCATGGTGCGTCCCGGCTTTGACCCGGCCACCCTGCGCACGATGAACCTTCGCCTGCCCGGGCCGCAGGTCGAAGCGCTGATCGACCGGGTCACCGTGGGCCACGTCATCGGCATCTCCTCGACCGACATACGCATGCATGTTGCGAAAAACGAGCCCATCCGTTATCTTGTGCCCGACGCGGTGGAACGGTACATCCGCGACAACCAACTTTACCGGAAATAGGGGACGTCACCATCGACACGATTCAAACCATCAGACAGGCGCGGGCGTTGCTGGATGCCAAAAAGGGCGAGAACATCATCGCCCTCGATGTGCGCAAGCTCTCCGCGGTTACCGATTACCACGTCCTTTGCACCGGCAGCAACGGTCGCCATTTAAAGGCGCTGGCCGACGATTGCGAGAACACCCTCGGTGGTGCTGGGGTCAAGGCCTACCGCCGCTCCGGAACCCCGGAGAGCGGTTGGATGATCCTCGATTACGTGGATTTCGTCCTGCATATCTTCACCGAGCAAGCGCGCACGCATTATGCCCTTGAAACGCTGTGGAAAGATGCCCCGCGTTTGAAGTAATGCGGGGATCTGCCCCGCCTTTGACCCTATGAATGATACGCCCACGCCCGGCTACCGTATCCAACAACCGTTGACCATCACCATCCTCGGTGCATCCGGCGACCTGACCCTGCGCAAGCTGATGCCCGCGTTGTACGCGATGCATCACCACGGGTTCATGCCGGACGATTTCGCCATCGTCGGCTTCGCCCGCCGCGATTACACCGAGGAGCAGTTCCGCGAGCTGATGCTCGATGCGCTGCGCACCTACAGCCGTGTCCCGGTCGTGTCGCCGGGTGTCCAGGATTTCATCAAACGCCTCCACTACCACAAGGGCGACATCGAAGGGGTGGACTCGTACCGTGCCCTGGCCGCCCGCATGGACCGTGACGGCATGCCGAAGAACCGCCTGTTCTATTTCTCGATCAAACCCGAGCTGTTCGAGACCGCGCTGGTGCACCTGACCGATGCCGCGTTGATCTCCTCGCCGGAGGATCCGCACTGGACCCGCGTGGTCATCGAAAAGCCCTTCGGCCACGACCTGGCCAGCGCGACCGCCTTGAACCATGCGGTCCGCAAGCACCTCGACGAATCGCAGATCTACCGCATTGACCATTACCTCGGCAAGGAAACGGTCCAGAACATCCTGTCGTTCCGCTTCGCGAACGTGATCTTCGAGCCGCTGTTCAACAGCAGCCTCGTCGACAACATCCAGATCACGGCCGGCGAAACGGTTGGCATGGAGAGCGGGCGCGGCGCCTACTACGACGAGACCGGGGCGATCCGCGACATGGTACAGAACCACCTGCTCCAGTTGCTGTGCGTGATCGCGATGGAACCGCCGGCCAGCCTGACCGCCGATGCGATCCGTAACGAGAAGGTCAAGGTCCTGAAGTCCGTGCGGCTGATCCCGCCCGAGGATGTGCGCCGCCACGTCGTGCGCGCCCAGTACACCGCAGGCGCGATCGGCGAGAAGGCGGCGAAGGGCTACCTCGAGGAAGACCGGATCAACCCCGAATCGAAAACCGAGACCTATGTCGCGCTGCGCCTGTTCATCGAGAACTGGCGATGGGCCGGTGTGCCGGTCTACCTGCGCACCGGCAAACGGCTGCCCAAGCGCACCACCGAGGTCGTGGTCAACTTCAAGGTCCCACCGCTCCAGCTTTTCCAGACCGTCGAATGTTCCGGCGACGTGTGCGACTTGACCCGCGCCAAGCCCAACCAGCTGATCTTCCGCATTCAGCCGGACGAGGGCATAGATATCCGTTTTTCCGCCAAACGTCCCGTCCTGCAGGTGCAGGTGGAAAACGTGGCCATGAATTTCGACTACGCCAAGACCTGGAAAACCGACCTGCCCGAGGCCTACGAGCGGTTGCTGCTCGATGTGCTGCGTGGCGATTCGACCTTGTTCACCCGGTCGGACGAGGTCGAGGCGGCCTGGCGCATCATCGATCCCATCCTCGCCGCCTGGTCGGAAAACACCGACATCCCGGTCCACACCTATCCCGCCGGAAGCTGGGGCCCGGCCCGCGCCGATGTCCTGCTCAACGAATCGGGACACAAGTGGCGCAATCCCTGAACCGCGAAGACGCGATTCAGGGATTGGGTTTCGGGTGTCAGGTTTCGGGTGTCAGGGACGCGTCAGGAACACGAGAAAATTCTGTTGTTTTCTGACCGGTCTTCTGGTGCACGCCTGGTTTCTTCCCTGAAACCTGACACCTGAACACTGACACCTCTTCTACAGGACTTCGAACGCCTTTTTCAGCGCTTGGCAGAGCGGGCACATCCAGGTGTCGGGCAGGGCACTGAAGGGGGTGCCGGGCGGAATGCCGCCTTCGGGATCGCCCATCACCGGGTCGTACACGTACCCGCAGCAGGTGCAGACCCATTCGTCGAGGACCGGGGTCGATTCGTCGGAAGTTGTCATGACGCCGCTACTGTAATACAACCGTGGGGAGGGTCAAGACGGCCCCGACAGGAGATCCGGCCATGGGCAAGAAAAATGCGCAGATCATCAGCGGGTTGGGGGAGGGCGATGTTGCCCCGTACGTGTTCATGCCGGGCGATCCGGGCCGGGTGCCAAAGATTTCCGCGAAGTGGGATTCGTTCACCGAGGTGATCCGCGTGCGCGAATATGTGGTGCATGTCGGGGAGAAGGACGGGGTTCAGATGACCGCGGCCTCGACCGGGATCGGCGCGCCCTCGACGGCGATCATCATGGAGGAACTGGCCAACCTCGGCGTGCACACGTTCATCCGGGTCGGCAACAGCGGGGCCATTGCCGACCACGTTCAGCTCGGTGACTATGTTATT
>CALBHI010000235.1 GCA_937894535.1 uncultured Verrucomicrobiota bacterium | reverse complement strand
TGTCGAAGAAGGCAAGGGGTTTGTCGGTGATCAGGTTCAAGGTGGGGGCATTAAGGCAGGAGTTTGCGGCGAGGGCAAGCAGGAAGGGCCGCTTCAGGCGTTTCCTCGCTTGCGCCTCTGGAGGTGCTGACTTAATGTCGCCGCATCCACCATGATGAAGGTTGTCCATATTCTTTGTGCAGGGCTGATCATCGCCCTGTCGTCCGGTTGTTCCAGGCCGGATGACCAGCGTGATGTCGAGGCCGGGGTGCGTGAATTGCGCCGCGGCAACGACATCCGCGCCAAAGCCTTCTTTGAAAAGGCCATCGCCCGCCGGCCCGGCCATGTGGACAATGCGATTGTCCACAATTATCTCGGTATTGCCGCCTGGCGGCTCGGCCGGTTTGACGAGGCGGTGATGGCCTTTGAGGACAGCCGCCGCCTGAACCCGAACCTCATTGAGCCGATCTACAACCTCGGCGTACTGGCTGCCGGGCGCGATGACGTGCGCAATGCCGTGCGCTTCCTCAACGAAGCCGCGACGTTGAACCGTACCGACCCGCGCCCGCTGGAATACCTGGCCGAGCTGCACATGCAGCGCGGTGAGTGGGCTGCCGCCCGCAACACGCTGTATTCCGCTCTCGACCGTGAGCCGCGGTCCGCCCGCATCTACAACAACATCGCCCAGGTCCACGTGCGGCTTGGCCAACCGGCCCAGGCGATCGAAGCGTTGATGATGGCGTTGGAGATCAACACGAAATATGCCCCGGCCCTGTTTAATCTTGCCGTGGCCTACGATACGCTGGCGGGTGATCCCGACCAGGCGCGGGCGTATTACAAACGCTTCCTCTCGGCCGCCCCCCGCGATGAACGGGCCGAAGCGGCGCGCTCCGCCATGACCCGGATTGCCGAACGCGGCGCGGCATCGGCCCCGCGTGAGCTGGTGGATGCTCCCGGACCACCGCCCGACGCCAGCCTGACCAGCGAGACCACGCCGCCTCCAGACGAAGTGCTGACCCCCGTGGCCGTCATCCCGGCAACTCCGGCGCAACCGGTATCCACGCCGCCAGCGGTACCGCCGTCGCCTTCGCCCGCCGCGCCACCCTCGCTGGTTGCGGTGGAGGCGATGATGCGCCAGGCGGAGCAGCGTGCCCGGTCCGGTCAGGTGCAACAGGCCATCGACACCTATGTGCGCGCCGCCGAAACCGCGGCGAACGATGGGCGCGTGGATATCCAGGAGAAGGCGTACCGGGAAGCGGTACGGGTGGCGGTGGATCAGCCGCGCGCCCATGCGCTGCTCGGACAACACCTCTTCGAGCGTGGTCAGTACGACAAGGCGGCCGCCTCGTTCCGTCAATCCGCCGCGCTCAACGGCGATTACGCCCCGGCCCAGCTCGGCCTCGCCCGCCTGGCCATGCGCAATGCCGAATACGATGCCGCCATGGTGCACTTCCGCAAGGTCATCGAGTCCGATCCGACCCTCTCCGATGCCCAGTGGGAATTCGCGATGCTGTTCGACAAGAACCTCGGTCTCGCCGAGAACGCGGCCAAGGCCTACCGCTCCTTCGCCCGCAACTTCCCCAACGACACCCGCCGTGAAGCCGCCCTGGTCCGCGCCGAGGCGCTCGCCCCGACGCCCCGGGCACCGGTTGCGCCCACCAACCGCCCGGTCGTTTCCATCCCCGCCGAGCCGCGTTCGCCCGATGCCGCTCCCTCGCGCCGCATCGAGTACAAACCCCCGACGGTCATCAACGCGCGCGCCGCCGCCGATGCCTACGCCCGCGGCGGCTTCTACCACGAGCAGCGCGACTGGGACCGCGCGATCTTCTTCTACACCCGCGCCCTCGAGAACAACGACCAGATGCCCGGCGTCTTCTACAACCTCGGCATCTGTTACGCGATGAAGGGCGATAGCGACCTCGCCCGCGACGCCTACCGCCGGGCTATCCGCCTCGACGGCAACCTCGTCGATGCCAAGTACAACCTCGCCCTGTTGTACCGCGATATCAAGGACAACAACTCGGCCGTGCGCCTGCTCGAGGAAATCATCCGCGCCAAACCCGGCTATGCCGCCGCCCACTACGCCCTCGGGCTGATCTATTCTGGAAACCCCGACACCCATGCCCGGGCCAAGCAGCATTACCAGGAATTCCTGCGCCTCGCCCCGAACGACCGCTCGGCCGCGGTGATCCGCCAGTGGGTCACCAGCCACTGATCGCCCCGCGCACGAACACCGCGACGGTTGTTGCCTCCATCCCGCTCCACCGGCTATAACTGCTGAACCATGGACCAGGACCTCAAAGCCACGCCGGTGGACCGCATGGTGTGTTCCTCCTGCGCGAACGAGGTGGAGGTGGCCGGACGCCCCGCCTTCTCCGCCATGGCCTGTCCAACGTGCGGCACCATGTTGTGCGTGCCGGTGCTGCTCGGTCCGTTCCTCCTCATCGAGCGCATGGGTTCGGGCGGCATGGGCGCGGTGTACCGCGCCCTCGACACCGCCCTGAACCGCTTCGTCGCCATCAAGGTCATGAAAGCCGCGATGGGCGAGGATGCCAAACTTGTCGCCAGCTTCATCCGCGAGGCCCAGGCCGCCGCCGCCCTCAACCACCGCAACATCGTGCAGATCTACTCCTGCGGCCAGGAGCAGGGCCAACCCTACATCGTCATGGAGCTGGTTACCGGCGGCCGCATGAACCAGTTGTTCACGCGCGAGCAGCCGATGGAGGAAGTGAAGCTGCTGAAACTTTCCCTCGATGTGGCCGAGGGCCTCAAGGCCGCCCACGAGGCCGGTCTCGTCCACGGCGACATCAAACCCGAAAACGTGCTGATCGACCATGCCGGCACCGCGAAAATCGTGGACTTCGGCCTCGCCCAGTTCGTCAACGCCCAGCAGAACCGCGGCGAGATCTGGGGCACGCCGTATTACATCTCGCCCGAACGCGCCCGCGGCAACAAGGCGGATCACCGTTCCGACCTCTACAGCCTCGGCGCGACGATGTTCCACGCGCTGACCGGCCAACCGCCGTTCGACGGCGTCACCGCCGCCGATGTCGTGCTCGCCCGGCTGAAGCATCCGCCACCGGACCTGAAAGCCTTGCGCCCCGGGCTCACCGACGCCACTGTGGCGCTGATCGGCCGCATGATGGCCGCCGATCCGACCTTGCGCTATCCGACCTCCGCCTCGCTCAAGAGCGACATGACCGCGGCGCTCGACGCGGCCAAGGCCGCGAAATCCTCGGCGCGCTCCAAAAACAAATCCGCACACTCCCGCTCCTCGCTGGCCATCGCCGCGATCGCGCTGGCCGTGCTCGCCGGCGCGGGCTACTGGCTCTTTTCCGGCATGGATGACCTCGCTGCGCCGCCACCCGCCGCACCGTCCCGCCCGGTCAAACCCGCCGCCGCGCCACCACCGGAAAAGGATGACCTGTTTACCGTCATCTCCTTTACCGGACCCGACGGCGTGGAGCGCCGGGCCATGCAGGTCGCGCTGTTCACACCGGACGAGGAACGCGCCCTCGCCGCGGTCATGGCGGACTTGGTGGCGGGCGACCCGATGGCGGCGCACCGATCGTTGGTCGAATTCACCCGCAAGGTTCCGCGCCAAAGCCCGCGCCTCGCCTGGATGCCGTTGCTCCAGGCGATCCCGTTGTGGCTGGTTGACGACCGCACCCGGGTCGAGGCCGACCTGAAACGGCTGTCCGATCGCTTCAAGGCCACGCAGCCCGACGACCATCCGATCCACATGCCCAAGGTCCTGGCCGACTACCTGCTCGGCCGTATCGATCCCGCGGCCTTCGCCGCCCGTACCGCCACCTGGCCGCAGTGGTACAACGACCTCGCCACCGCCATGGCCGGTTTGTCGGCGGTCGGTGCCGGCGACCTCGCCGCCGCCGAATACGCCTTCGCCCGGTTCCTCGGCCGCATCGATCAGGGCCCGGAGTGGGTCGATGCCCTGCGGCCCGCGGTCGTGCACTGGCGTGATCTCGCCCGCGGCACCGAAGCGGCCATCCGCTCGGCCGATGCCTTGATTGCCGCCGGCCGTGCCGATGCCGCCGCCGCCCACCTTGAAGCCACCCGCGCCGCCCTGCCGTTGCTGTTCCTGGTCCGGACCGATGACGCGCTCCGGAGGGCGCAGGCCGCTCAAACCGACCTCCGCGCCGATCGCGCCGCCGACGAGGCGCGCGCCCGCCGCGTCGCGGTGCAGTCCGATCTGGATGCGATCGACCGCGCATTGGCCGACGTCTCGCCGATGATCCTCCGCGCCCGCGACTACCGCAAGGTTGCGCTCTCGCTCTCGACGCTTCCCTCCGACATGGCCACCGGCGAGGGCCGCGCCGCCGCGGCCTGGACTAAAAACCTCATCGACGCCCTCGACGGCCTCAAGGCCTTCATCATCCGCAGCGCCGACCGCCAACCCTTCACCCGCGCCGACGGCAGCGACCTCGGCGGCGACGTCATCAGCGCCACCACCCTCGGCCTGCGCGTCACCCTCGACGGCCGCGCCGTCAGCACCCGCTCGTGGGACTCCCTCCCGCCGGCCAGCCTCGTCCGTATTGCCGAGTTTTACACCGCGTTACCCGGCATCCCCGCCGCCGAACGCGCCCGCGCCCTCGGCGCCCTTGCCGCCTTCTCCCTTTTTAACGGCGCCACCGAACTCGCCGAAGCACAGGCCCGCCGCGCCCTCGAACTTGATGCCAGCCAGGCCCCCGTGGTGCGCCAGCTTGTGCCCGGCCTGATCCCCTGAAACGCCCCCCGAGGAGATCCAACCCCATGAACCCCGATCTGCTGCGCTCGCGCTCTTGCCGACCCTGTGAAGCGGGGACACCCCCGCTCGATCCCGATGCAGTCCGCGCCGGCCTCGCCGCCCTGCCAGGGTGGGAGGTCATCGACCTCCATCTCGTCAAAACCTACTCCTTCAAGAACTACTACCAGACCACCGCCTTCGTGAACGCCGTCGCCTGGCTCGCCCACCGCGAAGACCACCACCCCGACATCACCTTCGGCTACAAAACCTGCACCGTCCGCTTCTCCACCCACAGCATCGGCCACCTCTCCGAAAACGATTTCATCTGCGCCGCCAAGGTCGATGCCCTGCTCGGGTAGGACACGGCGGCAACACCTTGTCCGGCAACAGGATGGGGCCTCGATGGTGCCGTGCCGGGCGCGCCGCTGCACGCGGCGCCCGCCACCTGTCCAGTCCCTGGACAAGCCGCATCCCCCGTTTTCCCATCCTTGGACAGTTTGGGGTTTACAAGCCGGGGGCGACTCACTATAAGAAGCGCCAAACAAAAACCATAAACGAAAGCAAAGGCGGGCCTCTTGGAGGCTCGGTATGGATATGGAAAACGCCGCGAAAGCGACCATCAAACAGGAATTCCGGACGCACGAAACCGACACCGGTTCCGTCGAGGTTCAGGTGGCCCTGATCAGCCAGCGCATCAAAGAACTGACCGGTCATCTGCAGGCCCACAACAAGGATCACAGCTCCCGCCGCGGTCTGATCATCATGGTCAGCAAGCGCCGCAAGCTGCTGGACTACCTCCGCTCCAAAGACGAGGCTCGTTACCAGAGCCTGATTCAGCGTCTTGGCCTGCGCCGGTAATCCTCTTGCCCTCACCACCAGCAAGCCGATTCCGGCGTGCATCAAGAACGCACGTCGGACTCGGCTTTTGTTGTTGGGTCCCGGCCGCTCCAGACTCCCTGCCACGTCCACCCGCTGTAAAACCAAGGAAACACCATGAGCAGTAGCAGTTCGTTACGCAAACGCGTCGAGGTCAACCTCG